>NZ_CDRNDK010000382.1:0-6189 GCF_977012225.1 Planomonospora algeriensis
CCGCCCGCGGGGACGTCCGCCGCTCCGCCAGTCAGGCCGCTCGCGACCTGGCCGGTGGACTGCACGAGCCGCCGGGCGGCGGCCCGCAGCTCCGGGTCGGCGTCGGGGGCGCTCTCCAGCAGGCCCAGTAGCTGATCGGCCTGCTGCCGGGCCTGCCCGGCCTCCCGGATCACCTCAGGGGGCGTCCCTGCGCGCCACCGGCGGCGGCCGCCGCCTCGGCGTCCTGCTCCAGCGCCCGGGCGAGGGCGTGCAGCCGGGCGCTCCCCTCCTCCAGGGCGGGCACGGTGGCGTCCGCCACCTGATTGATCTTCGGCACCTGGGCGTGGACCTGACGGTGGGCCTCCGCATTGCCGTCGGCGACCTGCCGGGCGCCCTCCGTGAGCTCGCCGAGACCGCGGCCCAGCTTCCGGGAGCCGCCCTCCGCCTCGGTCAGGCCCGCGGCCAGCTTCTCCGCCCCGGCGGTGAGCTTCCCGGTGGCGGTGGCGGCGGTGCCCAAGCCGGTGGAGAGCTGCCGGGTGCCGTCCCTGAGCCGGTCGAGCCCGTCGCCCAGCTCACCGGCCCCCCGGCTGAGCGCGCCGGTGCCGTCCAGGGCCTTCCTGCTGCCGTCGTGGAGCTTCTGCGCGCCGTCGGCGGCCTTGGCGGTCGCGTCGTGCAGTTCGCCGAAGGAGACGAAGACGCCGTCCCAGTAGTCCTTGAGCGCCGTACGGCCCGCGGCCTCCTTGACCTCGGCGAACACCGCGTCGGAGATGGTGCCCATGATGTAGCTGCGGCCGGTGTCCACCGTGACGCCGAGCTCCGCCGGGGTCGGCGCGCCGTCGCCGGAGGGCGAGGCGAGCCGGGCGCTGAAGTCGGCGGGGATCGTCAGGGAGAGGTAGAAAGAGCCGTCGGCGACGCCGTCGGCGGCCTGGCGGGCGTCCACCCGGCGCCAGGCGAAGACCTCCCGCTCGGTGAGCTCCCGGGCCAGCTCCCGGCCCGCGTCGACGGTCTCGTCCCCGGCCTTGGCCGGGCGATCCTCGACGACGAGCGCCACCGGGATGTTCTCCAGGTTCCCCTGCGGGTCCCAGAAGGACCACAAGTACAGCCCGGCGTAGAGCAGCGGCAGCATGACCACGCCCGCCAGCGCGGCGCGGGTGAGCCGCGAGCGGGTGAAGCGCCGCAGCTCCAGTCGTCCCAGCCGGACCGGTCTCATCGCCGCCCCTCCTCGTCCGCCGCGGGTTCCGAGGGTTCCCGGAGTCCCGGCGGGGCGGAGCCGCCCAGGCGGAGGGTGCGGGGCAGCGGGCTCTCGGTGCAGGAGGCGACGACGGTCAGGCCCCGCGCGGCCAGGTCCCGCAGGGTCTCCCAGAGCGCGTCGCACCGGTCGGCGGGCAGACCGGCGTCCACGTTGTCGAGCACGAGCAGTCCCGGCTCGTCGAGCAGGGCGAGCGCGACGCCGAGCCGTACCCGCTGCTCGCGGCCGAGCTCACGGACCAGGGTCCGGTCGTCGGGGGAGAGG
Organism: Planomonospora algeriensis; assembly: GCF_977012225.1. NCBI lineage: Bacteria > Bacillati > Actinomycetota > Actinomycetes > Streptosporangiales > Streptosporangiaceae > Planomonospora > Planomonospora algeriensis. The sequence continues at coordinate 1,493 of NZ_CDRNDK010000382.1, forward strand.
TCCAGCCCCGCCCGCTCCAGCGCCGCCGCGGCCCGGCCCGCGCTCCGGGCGTTCCACAGCAGGCCTCGGGACTGCTCGTGCACGTGCTCGCGGACGGTCAGCGAGCCCTCCAGGTCGTTGACCCCGTCGACCAGGCCCAGCGCGGCGACCCGCCGGATCTCCCTCGGCCGGGTGTGCCCCGCGACGGTGAGCACCCCCGCGGTGGGCCTCATCCGCCCGGCCAGGGTGAGCAGCAGGCCGGTCCGGCCGCTGCCGGCCTGTCCGGCGAGGGCGGTGAGGCTGCTCGCCGGAGCGTCGAAGTCGACGTCCCGGTAGACCGGCCCGTGCCCGCCCTCCAGGGACAGCCCGGCCGCGTGCACCGCCACCCCTGCGAGCATCGGAACCCCCATCTTTGAAACTGACCGGTCAGTACAAAAACTAGCACAGGAAAAGGCCCCGCCCGGCCCACGGGCGGGGCCTTCCGGTGGATCAGCCCGCGGTGGCCGAGCCGTACTCCTGGAGGAAGAGCGCCTCGGAGACGATCGTGCGGCGGAGCTCCTCGATGACGAGCCGCTCGTTGGGCGCGTGGATCGAGGCGCCGTCGTCCTCGGCCCCGAAGAGCAGGACCTCGGCCGCCGGGAACTGCCTGACCAGCGTGGAGACCAGCGGGATCGAGCCGCCCGCGCCGACGTCGCGCGGCGGGCGGCCGTAGGCGCGCTCCATGGCCCGGTTGAGCGCGGAGCGGGCCGGGCCCGCCGTGTCGGCGAGGAAGCCCGAGCCCATCGTGTGGTCGGTGAAGTCCACGCGGACGCCCCAGGGGGCGACCTGCTGGAGGAAGTCGACCACGGCCTCGATCGTCGTCTTGGGGTCGCCCGCCGGAGGGACGCGCACGGTGACGCGGGCCCTGGCCATGGGCTGGACCGCGTTGATCGCCCCGGAGACGGTCGGCACGTCCAGGCCGGTGACGGTGATGGCGTAGGAGGCCCACAGGCGGTCGGCCAGCGAGCCGGAGCCGACCAGCGAGACCCCGTCCAGCACGCCGGCGGTCTCCCGGAACTCCTCCTCCGACGGCCCGACCCCCAGGAAGGTGCCGCGCGGCAGGCCGGGGACGCGGATGTCGCCGTGCTCGTCGTGCAGGGCGGCCAGCATCCGGATGAGCGCCGCCAGGGCGTCCGGGGCCGCGCCGCCGAACGAACCGCTGTGCAGCGGCTCCTCCAGGGTCCGCACCTCGATGGTGAACGCCCCCATGCCGCGCAGCGAGGTGGTCACCGACGGGTCGCCCACCCGGGGGTTGCCGGTGTCGGCGATGATCATCGTGTCGGCCCGGACCAGCTCGGGGTTCCGCTCGACGAACGCCTCCAGGCGCTCCCCGGCGTACTCCTCCTGGCCCTCGATGAGGACCCGGACGCCCACCGGGAACCGGCCCTGGAAGACGCGGAGCGCGGCGACGTGGGAGATGATGCCGGACTTGTCGTCGGCGGCGCCGCGGCCGTGGATCGCCCCGTCGATCTCCGTCGGCTCGAAGGCCGGGGTGCGCCAGAGGGCGGGGTCGCCCGCGGGCTGGACGTCGTAGTGGGCGTAGAGCAGCACGGTCGGCGCGCCGGCGGGGCGGGGGCCTCGGCGTAGACGGCGGGGAAGCTGCCCTCCACCGGGATCTGCCGGACGTGCGGCAGCCCCGCGCCGCGCAGCAGCTCCTCGGTCAGCGCGGCGGCCGCGCGCACCGGCTCCTCCGGGTGGCCGGGGAAGGCCACCGAGGGGATGGAGACGAGCCGCTTGAGCTCTTCGATCGCCCGGGGCAGATCCGCGGCGACGGCGCCCTCGATCTCGTCAGGAGTCAACGCTTTCCCTCGCATCTCGACAGCTGTACCTCCCCCTATTTGAGCACAGCCGCCGCACGGCCGTGTCCGGGCGCCGCTCCCGGCGGACCGCTCCGCCGCACCCCGGCCCCGGACGGCTCGGAGGTGGTCAGGTAGAGGGCCGACGTCGCTGATTTCGTTGCTGTTAGGCGAATGTGATGCGGATTCCCGTGTCGTTCATACAGAGTCCAACGCTTTCACTTGTCAAGACTCCGTCTCGGTGTGCACACTGTGGGGAGCCCAGCTCACCGAGGGAAGATGGCGATGACGCACCCCGAGAACACCGACGTGACGTCGGTCATGAAGGCCGCGCAGGACAACCTGTGGATGCACTTCACCCGGCACGGCTCCCACGCCGGCGCCGACGTGCCGATGATCACGCGGGGTGAGGGCGCCTACGTCTACGACGCGGGCGGCAAGCGCTACCTCGACGGCCTGGCCGGGCTGTTCGTCGTGCAGGCCGGGCACGGGCGCAGCGAGCTGGCCGAGGCCGCCGCCAAGCAGGCCCAGGAGCTGGCCTTCTTCCCCCTGTGGTCCTACGCCCACCCCAAGGCCGCCGAGCTGGCCCAGCGCCTGGCCGCGCAGACCCCCGGCGACCTCAACCGGGTCTTCTTCACCACCGGCGGCGGCGAGGCCGTCGAGACCGCCTGGAAGCTCGCCAAGCAGTACTTCAAGATCACCGGCAAGCCGCTCAAGCACAAGGTCATCAGCCGCCAGATCGCCTACCACGGCACCACCCAGGGCGCCCTGTCGATCACCGGCGTGCCCGCCTTCAAGGTGATGTTCGAGCCGCTGGTGCCGGGCTCGGTCCGGGTGCCGAACACCAACCACTACCGCGCCGACGAGATCACCGGCGTCCCCGGCATGACCCCCGAGCAGTACGGCTACTGGGCCGCCGAGCGGGTCGCCCGCGCCATCGAGATGGAGGGCCCGGAGACCGTGGCCGCCGTCTTCGTCGAGCCGGTGCAGAACGCCGGCGGCTGCTTCCCGCCGCCGCCCGGCTACTTCCAGCGGCTGCGCGAGATCTGCGACGCCTACGACGTGCTGCTCGTCTCCGACGAGGTCATCTGCGCCTTCGGCCGGCTGGGCACCATGTTCGGCGGGCAGAAGTTCGACTACGTCCCCGACATCATCACCTGCGCCAAGGGCATGACGAGCGGTTACTCGCCGATCGGCGCCATGATCGCCTCCGAGCGCCTCTTCGAGCCGTTCAAGAACGGCACCGAGATGTTCGCCCACGGCTACACCTTCGGCGGCCACCCCGTCTCCGCGGCGGTGGCGCTGGCCAACCTCGACCTCTTCGAGCGCGAGGACCTGCTCGGTCACGTGACCCGTAACGAGCCGGTCTTCCGCGCGACCCTGGAGCGTCTCCTCGACCTGCCGATCGTCGGCGACGTGCGCGGTTCCGGATTCTTCTGGGGCATCGAGCTCGTCAAGGACAAGGCGACCAAGGAGACGTTCACCGCGGACGAGTCCGAACGGATGCTCCGCGGGTTCCTCTCCAAGGCCCTCTACGACGCGGGCCTGTACTGCCGTGCCGACGATCGCGGAGATCCCGTGATCCAGCTCGCCCCGCCGCTCATCTGCGGCCCCAAGGAGTTCGACGAGATGGAGTCGATCCTCCGCTCCGTGCTGACCGAGGCATGGAACCGGCTCTGATCGCCTCCGCCCCGCCGAGGCTCCGGAAAGGAAACCCCCCCATGAAGATCGGCGTGCCCGCCGAGGTCAAGAACCACGAGTACCGCGTCGCCGCCACCCCGGCCGGCGTGCACGAACTGGTCCGCCACGGCCACGAGGTGTCCGTGCAGCGCGGCGCGGGCCTCGGCTCGCACTTCCCCGACGAGGACTACCTGGCCGCCGGAGCCAAGATCCTCGACACCGCCGACGCGGTGTGGGGGGAGGCCGACCTGGTCCTCAAGGTCAAGGAGCCGATCGCGGAGGAGTACCCCCGCATGCGCCCCGGCCAGGTGCTCTTCACCTACCTGCACCTGGCGGCCGGCCGCGCGTGCGCCGACGCCCTCCTGGAGCGGCGGGTCACCGGCATCGCCTACGAGACCGTCCAGGCCGGGAGCGCCCTGCCGCTGCTCGCCCCGATGTCGGAGGTCGCCGGGCGCCTGGCCCCGCAGGTCGGCGCCTACAACCTGATGCGCTCCAACGGCGGCCGGGGCCTGCTCCCCGGCGGCGTGCCCGGCGTGGCGCCGGCCAAGGTCGTCGTCATCGGGGCCGGGGTCTCCGGCCTCAACGCGGCCCAGATCGCGGTCGGCATGGGCGCGGACGTCACGGTGCTCGACCTCAACGTCGACCGCCTGCGCTTCATCGACGCCGTCTACCAGGGCCGGATGAAGACGCTGGTCTCCACCTCCTACGCGATCGAGCGGGAGGTCCTGGAGGCCGACCTGGTCATCGGCGCGGTGCTGATCCCGGGCGCCAAGGCCCCGACCCTCGTCTCCAACGACCTGGTCTCCCGGATGAAGCCGGGCTCCGTGCTCGTCGACATCGCGATCGACCAGGGCGGCTGCTTCGAGGACTCCCGCCCGACCACGCACGCCGAGCCGACCTACCGGGTCCACGACTCGATCTTCTACTGCGTGGCCAACATGCCGGGCTCGGTGGCCAACACCTCCACCCGCGCGCTGACCAACGCGACCCTGCCGTACGCGGTCAGGCTCGCCGACCTGGGCTGGCGCGAGGCCCTGCGGCAGGACGCGACGCTCGCTCCGGGCCTCAACACCCACGCGGGCCTGCTCACCAACGAGCAGGTGGCCGTCGCCCTCGGCCTGCCGTTCACGCCGGTCTCCGAGGTGCTCGCCCAGGCGTAGCGCGCCGCCGCCCGCCGTACCCGCCCGCCCCGCCGTACCCGCT
>NZ_CDRNDK010000383.1:0-6188 GCF_977012225.1 Planomonospora algeriensis
CCGCGACCGTGTACGGCAGCCGCAGCCGGTTGGCGGGCGTCCCGTCGGCGGAGAAGGCCGAGCCGGGGAGCAGCCCGAGCCCGAGGGAGGCGGCCCGGCGGGCGAGCGCGTCGCCCGACGTCCCGGTGAGCCGGAGCCAGAGGGCCAGACCGCCCCGGGGGACCGTGAAGGCCCACCCGTCGTCGCCGTCCAGCAGCCCGGCCAGGTGGTCGCGCTGCGCCCGGAGCCCGGCGCAGATCGAGGAGCGCCCCCGGCCGGTCCGCCGAGAGCGGTGCGAAGCGCTCCCCCACCTGCGGGGGCAACCGCATCGTGCTCGCGCTGCCGTGCCGGGTGTCCAGCCAGCCCTCCGTGCGCAGGCGGGCCAGCGCGGCGGTCACCGTCCCCCGGCTGACCCCCAGCTCGGCGGCCATCCGCCGCTCGGCCGGGAGCCGGTCGCCGACCCGGATACGCCCGTCGAGCACCGCCTCGCGCAGGGCCTCCGCCAGGGAGTCGGCCAGAAAGGCGCCGGGTCTGCGCCACCCGGCCGGCAACATGCTGGACATCGGTCCAGTTTGCCGTGATTGGACCAGGACCGGGCACGCGCGCCTCCCTTACGGTGCTGCCATGCACCCACGACTCGGCGACGACCTCGCCCGCCTGCCCGACCTGCTCGACGAGACGCGGGCCCACGCCGTACGGCTCCTCTCCGAGCTGGACGACCGCCCGGTCGCCCTGGCCACCGAGCCGCCCGCGCCCGAACCCCTGCCCGCCGCCGGGATCGGCGCGGCGGGGGCGCTGGAGGCCTTCACCCGGCGCTGGGAGCCGGGTTTCGCCGCCAGCCCCGGCCCCCGCTATCTGGGCTTCGTCACCGGTGGCGCCACTCCCGCCTCGCTGGCCGGCGACTGGCTCACCGGGGCTCTGGACCAGAACCCCACCTCCGGCATCGACTCCAGCGCCCCGGACCTGGAGCGGGAGACCGTGGCCTGGCTGCGCGAGCTGTTCGGCCTGCCCCCCGAGCACACCGGAGCCTTCGTCAGCGGCGCGACGATGTCCAATTTCACCGGCCTGGCCGTCGCCCGGGAGTGGGTGGGCGAGCGGCGCGGCGTTTCCGTCTCCGAACAGGGGGCGGCGGCCCTCGGCCCCGTCCCCGTGCTCTCGGCGAGCCCGCACTCCAGCGTCGGCAAGGCCCTGTCCATGCTCGGGCTGGGACGCTCCGCGCTCCGGAGGGTCGGTGCGCTGCCCGGGCGGGAGGCCGTCGATCCGGCTCGGCTGGAGGAGGCGCTGGAGTCCCTCGGCGGCGAACCCGCGATCGTGGTCGCCAATGCGGGGACGGTCAACACCGTGGACTTCGACGACCTGCGCGCGGTCCTCGCCCTGCGCGAGCGGTACCCCTTCTGGCTGCACGTGGACGCGGCCTTCGGCGCGTTCGCCGCGCTCTCCCCCGGCCACGCCCACCTGGTCGACGGGCTCGGCGAGGCCGACTCGGTCTGCGTGGACCTGCACAAGTGGCTGAACGTCCCCTACGACAGCGCGGTGCAGTTCACCCGCCGCCGCGATCTGCAGGCCCGGGTCTTCGCCAACTCCGCCGCCTATCTCGGGCCGCTCGGCGAAGACCTGGACCGGGTCGACCTGGTCCACCTGACGCCGGAGAACTCCCGGCGGCTGCGCGCCCTGCCCGCCTGGTTCACCCTCGCCGCCTACGGCCGCGAGGGCCACGCCGAGATCGTCCGGCGCGACATCGCGCTGGCCGGGCTGCTCGGCGAGCGTGTCGCCGCGCTGCCCGGTTACCGCCTGCTGGCCCCGGTCCGGCTCAACGTGGTCTGCTTCACGCCGGAGGGCTCCCCGGAACGCGCCGGGGAGCTGGTCTCGGCGATCATCGAGTCCGGCGAGGCCTTCCTGACGGCCACCGTCTACGACGGGGTGCCGGCGCTGCGCGCCGCGTTCAGCAACTGGCGCACCACCGAGGCCGACGTCGAGCGCGTCGCGAAGGTCCTGGAACGCCTCGCGCCGTGACCGCTCAGCCGGCCGCAGCCCCGGGATGAGGATGTCCCGCCTGTTCGTCCGCGCGCGTCCCTCGTTCACGGGCCGTCAGCGGTTCACGGGGACGGACACCGTGTCCGCCCCCGTGCGGGGAGTCAGCTGCAGCCGCTGGTGGAGCCGCAGCCCTCACAGACGTAGCAGCTGCCGGCGGGGCGCATCTTCGTGCCGCAGGTCATGCAGAGCGGCGCGTCGGCGGTGCGGCCCTGGTGGGACTCCAGGGAACCGCCCCGGCCGGGCTCCTGCCGGGCCGCGGCCTGGGGCGCGGCTCCGGCCGGGGCCTCGGTCGCGGCCCGCTGCTGCGGCTGCTCGATCGGAGCCGAGGTGGCCAGCTCTGCGATGACCTGCTCGGAGTGGACGGCCGCCGGGTCCTCGCCGCGCTGCTGGGCGGCCCGCTCCGCGGCGGAGAAGACGCCGAGGGCGGCGCGCTCCTCGTAGGGCAGGTGGTCCAGGGCCAGCCGGCGGAAGATGTAGTCCACCACCGAGGAGGCCATCCGGATGTCCGGGTCGTCGGTCATGCCGGCCGGGTCGAACCGCATGTTGACGAACTTGCTGACGTAGGTCTCCAGCGGCACGCCGTACTGCAGGCCGATCGAGATGGCCACGGAGAAGGCGTCCATGACGCCCGCGAGGGTCGAGCCCTGCTTGGACATCTTCAGGAAGACCTCGCCGAGGCCGTCGTCGGGGTAGCACGAGGCGGTCATGTAGCCCTTGGCCCCGGCCACGGTGAAGCGGGTCGTGGTGCTGGGGCGCTGGTTGGGCATCCGCCGGCGGGTCGGCCGGCTGATCTCCACCACCTTGACCTGCGGCTCCGCGGGGGTCTCCGCCTTGTCCGCCTTCTCCTCGGCCTTCTTGCCCGAGGCGGAGAGCGGCTGGCCGACCTTGCAGTTGTCGCGGTAGACGGCCAGGGCCTTCAGGCCGAGCTTCCAGCCCTCCAGGTAGACCTGCTCGATGTCCTCGACGGTCGCGGACTCGGGCAGGTTGACGGTCTTGCTGATCGCCCCCGACAGGAACGGCTGGGTGGCGGCCATCATCCGGACGTGGCCCATCGGGGCGATGGCCCGCTCGCCCATGGCGCAGTCGAACACCTCGTAGTGCTCGGGGCGCAGGCCCGGCGCGTCGACGACGTGGCCGTGCTCGGCGATGAACTCGACGATCGCCTCGATCTGCTCGCCGGGGTAGCCCAGCTTCTTCAGCGCCCGCGGGATCGTCTGGTTGACGATCTGCATGGAGCCGCCGCCGACGAGCTTCTTGAACTTGACCAGGGCCAGGTCCGGCTCGATGCCGGTGGTGTCGCAGTCCATCATCAGGCCGATGGTGCCGGTGGGCGCCAGCAGGGAGGCCTGAGCGTTGCGGTAGCCGTTCCGCTCGCCGAGTTTGAGGCACTCGGCCCACTGCCGGGTGGCCTCGGCGTGGATGGCGCCGTCCACGGCGTCCAGCGTGCGCAGCTCGCCGTTGGCCGCGGAGTGCTTGCCCATGACGCGCTTGTGCGCGTCGGCGTTGCGGGCGTAGCCGTCGTACGGTCCCACCACCGCGGCCAGCTCGGCGCTGCGGCGGTAGGAGGCGCCGGTCATCAGGGAGGTGATGGCGGCGGCGACGGCGCGGCCGCCGTCGGAGTCGTAGGCGTGGCCGGTGGCCATGAGCAGCGCGCCCAGGTTGGCGTAGCCGATGCCGAGCTGGCGGTAGGCGCGGGTGGTCTCGCCGATCTTCTCGGTCGGGAAGTCGGCGAAGCAGATGGAGACGTCCATCGCGGTGATGATCAGCTCGGTGATCTTCACGAAGTTCTGGATGTCGAAGGAGCCGTCGTCGGCGAGGAACTTCAGCAGGTTGATGCTGGCCAGGTTGCAGGAGGAGTTGTCCAGGTGGACGTACTCCGAGCACGGGTTCGAGGCGGTGATGCGGCCCGTCTCAGGGCAGGTGTGCCAGTCGTTGATCGTGTCGTCGTACTGCACGCCGGGGTCGGCGCACTCCCAGGCGGCGGTCGCCATCTTGCGGAACAGGTCGCGGGCGTCGACCTGCTCGATGACCTCCCCGGTGAGGCGGGCGCGCAGGCCGAACCGCTCGCCCTTCTCCACCGCGCGCATGAACTCGTCGGAGACGCGCACGGAGTTGTTGGCGTTCTGGTACTGGACGGAGACGATGTCCTTGCCGCCCAGGTCCATGTCGTACCCGGCGTCGCGCAGCGCGCGGATCTTGTCCTCCTCGCGCGCCTTGGTCTCGATGAACTCCTCGATGTCGGGGTGGTCGACGTCGAGGACGACCATCTTGGCCGCCCGGCGGGTGGCGCCGCCGGACTTGATGGTGCCGGCCGAGGCGTCCGCGCCGCGCATGAAGGAGACCGGGCCGCTGGCGGTGCCGCCGCTGGAGAGCAGCTCCTTGGAGGAGCGGATCCGGGAGAGGTTCACGCCGGAGCCCGAACCGCCCTTGAAGATCACACCCTCTTCCTTGTACCAGTCGAGGATGGACTCCATCTGGTCGTCCACGGCCAGGATGAAGCAGGCGCTGACCTGCTGCGGCGAGGCGGTGCCGACGTTGAACCAGACCGGCGAGTTGAAGCTGAAGACCTGGTTGACCAGGGCGTGCTTGAGCTCGTGGTCGAAGATCTCGGCGTCCTCGTCGGTGGCGAAGTAGCCCTCCTCGACGCCGGTCCTGGTGTAGACGCCCACCACGCGGTCGACGAGCTGCTTGAGGCTCCACTCGCGCTGCGGGGTGCCGACGGCGCCCCGGAAGTACTTGGTGGTGACGATGTTGGCCGCGTTGACCGACCAGGAGGCGGGGAACTCCACGCCGCGCTGCTCGAAGTTGACCGAGCCGTCGCGCCAGTTGGTCATGACGACGTCACGGCGTTCCCAGGCCACCTCGTCGTACGGGTGCACGCCGGGGGTGGTGAAGATGCGCTTCATCTTCAGCCCCTTGCGCGGGCGCTTGCCTCCGCGCGCCGCCGTACCGCTGACCGTCTCCGTCATGACTTCCCCCTTCCGGACTCCGAACGGAGCCCGCGAGTCGGACCACATCAACGCGCCGCCTCATGTCCCCCGGCGCCCGGGGATCGACTTCCTCAGTCCTGCGGGGCGGAGCGTTCCGCCCGCAGTTGCTCGATCTCGGCCTCGAAGTCGGCCAGCGTCTCGAACCCCCGGTAGACGGAGGCGAAGCGGAGGTAGGCGACCTCGTCCAGCTCGCGGAGCGGACCCAGGATCGCCAGCCCGACCTCGTGGGCGGGGATCTCGGCGGCCCCGGTCGCCCGGATGCTCTCCTCGACCCGCTGGCCCAGCTGCGCCAGGGAGTCCTCGCTGACGGGCCGTCCCTGGCACGCCCGCCGGACCCCGGCGATCACCTTGTCCCGGAAGAACGGCTCCGTCACCCCGCTGCGCTTGCTCACCATCAGCAGGACCGTCTCCTGCGTGGTGAACCGGCGCCCGCACTCCGGGCACGTGCGCCTGCGGCGGATGGCTCCGCCGTCCTCCGTGGACCGGCTGTCGATGACCCGCGTGTCAGGATGGCGACAGAACGGACAGTGCACGTGCGTCGCCTCCCTGACCGGCTCACCTGCCCCCCATGCCCCGTGTCATTCCATGCGAAATGCCCGCACGCGTTCACCTGCGGAGGTGCAGTGCGGTAACAGAAACACAACTTATGGTGAAACGGGATGGGTGGTGCCACTAGATGTTGTGGTGCAACCGTAGAAGTGCGCGACGATGAACGCAAGTTGATCGGAGGGTCCCAAGTGAAGGCGCTGATCAGGGGCGCCGCTCGGGCGTGTCGTCGCCGCGCCGCCCTCCGGGCCTCCCGTCCGGACGCGCCGGAACCCCGCACACACGGCGACCGGCCGGGTACGGCGCGGCACGGGTACGGCCGGCGAGTGCGGTCGGCGGGTGCGGTCAGCGGCTCCGCACGCTCGAGCGCGCCGCGAGGGCGGTGATGAAGGCGGCGATCTCGTCGGGGTTCTCCTCGGCCATGAAGTGCCCGGACGCGGTCGATCAGCGCCTCCGGCCAGGACGCCTAGGCGGGCACGAAACGCGCGATCGCCCAGAGGACGACGAGCCCGGCCAGGAGCAGCGCGGCCACCGCCGCACCCCTGCCCCTGCGGGTGAGCCGGAGAGGCGGCGCGACGGGACGGCGGGCCGCCCGCCCCCTCGCCCTCCGTCCGGCCTGCGGCCTCCGGCGCGCTCTTC
>NZ_CDRNDK010000384.1:0-6099 GCF_977012225.1 Planomonospora algeriensis
GCGGCGGAGCCGCCCGTACGGCGGGCCTCAGCCGGCCAGGGCCGGCGGCTCCCACGAGTCCGCGCCGAGGTTCTCGCGGCGGGTCTCCAGGATCTGCTCGATGTTCCCCGGCGAGAGCGGCGGCGCGAAGTGGAAGCCCTGCGCCAGCCGGTAGCCCAGCTCGTGCAGCCGCTCGGCCTGGGCCGCGGTCTCCACGCCCTCGGCGACGGCGCTCAGCCGCAGCGCCCGGGCGATGTGCAGCAGCGAGGTGGCGATCGCCGCCTGCTCGGTGCTGCCGGTCACCCCGTCGATGAACAGCTTGTCCACCTTGAGCACGTCCACCGGGCAGGTGCGCAGCAGCCCGAGGGAGGAGTGTCCGGTGCCGAAGTCGTCCAGGGCGATCGCGACTCCGAGCTCCTGGACGGCGTGCACGGTCTCCACCGCGAGCCCCCCGTCGAACACGGACGTCTCGGTGATCTCCATCACCAGGTCGGCCGGGCGCAGCCCGGTCTCCGCCAGCACCTCGGCGACGGTCTCGGCGAAGGACTGCTCCCGCAGCTGCCGGGCGGAGACGTTCACGCTCATCTTCACCGGCGCGGCCGGGCCGTACCGGTGCTTCCAGTCGGCCATCTGGCGGCAGGCCTCGCGCAGCACCCAGGCGCCGAGCTCGACGATCATCCCGGTGCGCTCGACGACGGGGACGAACTCCGCCGGGGACACCAGCCCGCGCTCCGGGTGGCGCCAGCGCACCAGCGCCTCCACCCCGGACAGCTCGCCGCCGGGCAGCGTGACGACCGGCTGGTACAGCAGGAACAGCTCGTCGCCGTCGAGGGCCCGCCGCATCTCCGTCTCCAGCCGGGCGTTGTCGAGGGCGCGGGCGTCCAGGTCCGGGGTGTAGCGCACGTACCGGCCCTTGCCCTGCTCCTTGGCGGTGTACATGGCCACGTCGGCGCAGCGCAGCAGCTCGCTGGCGTCCATGCCCCGCACGCCGTCGACCAGGCCCACGCTGGCCTGCACGAGCAGCTCGTGGCCGGCGGCGCTGACCGGCGCGCGGAGCGTCCGGATGATCCGCTCGGTGATCTGCTCGGCCTCGGCGGCCGTGACGTCGAGCAGCAGCACGGCGAACTCGTCGCCGCCCAGCCGCGCGACCGTGTCGTAGCACCGGACGCACGCCCGGAGCCGCTGGGCGACCGCCACCAGCAGGGCGTCGCCCACCGCGTGCCCGAGCCGGTCGTTGACCGCCTTGAAGTCGTCCAGGTCGATCAGGGCCAGCGCGGAGCCGCGGATCCCGGAGTCGGCGAGCGCCTCGGCGGTGCGCTCGGCGAACAGGGCCCGGTTGGCGAGCTGGGTCAGCGTGTCGTGGGTGGCCTGGTGGGACAACTGCCGCTGCAGGGCGGCGTTGTCGCGGAAGGCCACGATCTGGCGGATCACCACCAGGGCGGTGAGGACGATCGTCGCGGCCGCGATCATGCGGATCTCCGGCCCGGGCCGCTGGGCGGAGGCCAGGAGCAGGGCGTCGACCGCCGCGATCGCGCCGTACGGCAGCAGGCTGAAGGACCGCCGCCGCGGTACGGCGCCGACCGCGGACGCGGCCTGCTTCTGCCGCTCGACGGCCAGGCCGATGCAGAAGGCGATGAGCGGGAGGCTGACGTGGGTGGCGGCCAGGTGGGAGTCGTTCTGGATGAGAGGGGCGAGCGCTCCGCTCGCCGCCGCGACGGCGAACGCCATGCCCAGGGCCGCCAGGACGTTGCGGGGCAGCGGCCCGGCTCCGGCCAGCGCCACCTTGACGGCGGCGAGCACCTCGACGAAACCCAGGGCGGCGAGCACCGGCCCGGCCCAGGAGGAGTGCACGACGTCGAGCAGGTGCGGCGCGGTGCGCAGCATCAGGTACCACGCGAGCAGCACCGCCGCCATCATGACGATCCCCGCGTCGAGCCCCAGGGTCAGGCGCGCCCCGCGGGAGCGCCGCCCGATGGGCAGCCGCAGCAGAGCCCAGATGGTGGTCAGCAGGGCGGCCAGGAACAGCGCCAGGGCCGGCGGCCCGATGTACTGCGCCGTCGGCCCGGACAGGGTGAGCGCGTCATGGGCGTTGCTCGCCAGCCCGAGCGTGAGCAGCCCCATCGCCAGGCTCAGCCGCCGCCAGAACGCCCGCGCGGCGCCGGACGGCTCCGTCGAGCGCGCGACGCCCGCACAGGCGAGCGCGGCGAGCGCGCTGGAGCCGACCACCGGGATCCAGGCCACGACGGGCCAGGCGGGAACACGCGCGATCCCGAGGGCGAACCAGCCGAGGCTGAACACGACGAGTGCGCCGAGCGCGGTCTGGATCGGCCGTCGCCGGACATGGTCCGGGACGAGGCGCGCCGGCGCAGTCCGGCCTTGCAGGTCACCCGCCATCGCGTGCTCTCCGTCGTCTCTGGGCCGTCTTCAGGGCCGTCTCGATGCGGAGACACCCATCGGCGGGCGGGAGCCGGTCCTGAGGCGTTCGCGCCCGGGCTCAGGTCTCCTCGGAGAAGCGCTCCGCCTGGTCGGTGTCGCCCGCGACGAGCAGGGTGTCGCCGGAACCGATGACGGTCTGGGAGGTGGCGTAGGTGAACCTCGCGCCGGGCTTCTTGACCGCGACCACGGTCACGCCGTACTCCGTGCGGATGCCGAGGTCGCCCAGCGTCCTGCCGGCCGCCCAGCCGGGGGCCTTGGTCTTGATCAGGGCGTAGTCCTCGTCGACCTCCACGTAGTCGAGCATCCGGCCGGTCACCAGGTGCGCGACCCGCTCGCCCATGTCCGCCTCGGGCTGCACGACGTGCCGGGCGCCGACCCGCTGCAGGATCCGGGCGTGCTGGCGGCTGATCGCCTTGGCCCAGATGTCGGGCACGCCGAGGTCGGTCAGGATCGAGGTGGTCAGGATGCTCGACTCGATGTCGGTGCCGATGCCGACGACCGCCCGGCCGAACTCGGCCACGCCCAGCTGGGTCAGCGCCTCGGGGTCGGTGGAGTCGGCGCAGACGACGTGGGTGAGCCGGCCGGAGAACTCCTGCACGTTCCTGGAGTCGCTGTCCACGCCGAGCACCTCGACGCCGCGGACGACGAGCTCGGCCGCGAGCGACCCGCCGAAGCGGCCCAGGCCGATGACCACGACGGCGGCGTCGCGGTCGACGCGGTTCTTCTTCTCAGCCAACGAGGGGACGCTCCTCCGGGTAGCGGAACCTGCGGGTCTGGACGTGCAGGGCCAGCGCGGCGCCGAGGGTGACCGGTCCCAGCCGGCCGATGAACATCAGGGCCGTCAGGACCAGGTGCCCGGCGGTGCCGACCTGGGCGGTGATCCCCGTGGAGAGCCCGACGGTGCCGAACGCGGAGATCACCTCGAACAGTACGCGGTCGAGCGCGAACGGGGTCAGCATCATCATCACGAGCGTGCCGGAGACCACCGCCGCCACGCTGACCAGGGCGATGGTGAGCGCCTGGCGCTGCAGCTGCTCGGAGATGCGGCGGCGGCCCGCCGTGACGTCGGGCTCGCCGCGCAGCTCGGCCAGGATGACGTAGCCCAGCAGCGCGAACGTGGTCACCTTGATGCCGCCCCCGGTGCTGGCGCTGCCCGCGCCGATGAACATCAGCACGTCGCTGATCAGCCAGGAGTTCTCGTGCATCTGGGAGGTGTCGACGGAGTTCAGGCCGCCGCTGCGGGTCATCGCGCTGTGGAAGAAGCCCGCCAGGATCCGCAGGCCCGGGGAGAGCGGACCGAACGTCGCGGGGTTGCTCCATTCCGAGATCGTGATGGCCAGCGCGCCGCCGAACAGCAGGATCGCGGTCATCCCCAGAGTGATCTTGGCGTGCAGGGACCACCGGGACGGCCGCCGCCAGTGCCGCCGCAGCACGGTGTAGACCGGGAAGCCCAGGCCGCCGACGACCACGGCCAGCGCCAGCGGCAGGCAGATCCACACGTCGCGGACGAACCGCATCACGCTGTCGGGCCAGAGCGCGAACCCCGCGTTGGTGAACGCCGAGACCGCGTGGAAGACCCCGTGGTAGAGGGCGCGGCCGAACGGCTCGCCGTACCCGATCATGAAGCGGCCGGCGAGGACGGCGGCCGTCACCGCCTCCACCGCCAGCGTGATCTTGGCGACGCCCACGATCACCTGGCGGATGTCGCCCGGCCCCAGGGACTTGGTCTCGGCCTGGGTGCTGAGCCGCGCGCGCAGCCCGAGCCTGCCGGAGACGAGCAGCGCGAGGATCGAGGCCAGCGACATGATCCCGAAGCCGCCGATCTGGATCAGCACCAGGATCACGACCTCGCCGAAGGTCGTCCAGTGCGCGGCGGTGTCGATCACGGCCAGGCCGGTGACGCAGACCGCCGAGGTCGCGGTGAACAGCGCGGAGGTCCATGACGCCTCCTGGCCCTGCTCGACCGCGATGGGCAGGGAGAGCAGCCCGGTCCCCGCCAGGACCACCCCGAGGAACGCCAGGACGACCACTCTCGAGGGCGAGGTGACCCGCCCGGCCGGATAACTCACCGGGAGAGGATACCGGCGTCCGGGACCGATCATCAGGACCCGACCGCCCGGGCGGCCACCGCGCGGCGGCCGCGGCACGGCCCTGGATTCCCGGGTCCCCCCGCGCGTACCCTGAGGCCGTGCTGAGGCGGACAACCACGACATCGGATCTCGCCTCGCCCGGGCGGCTCGCCGAGCTGCTCGACCGGCGGGCCTACCTGGCCGACGAGGGACTGGCGACGGCGGCGTTCCTCGCGCTGCGGATGGGCCGCCCGCTGTTCCTGGAGGGCGAGGCGGGCGTCGGCAAGACCGAGCTGGCCAGGACGCTCGCCGACGTGCTGGACGCGCCGCTGATCCGGCTCCAGTGCTACGAGGGGCTGGAGGGCTCCCAGGCCCTCTACGACTGGGACTTCGCCCGGCAGCTGCTGCACCTCAAGGCCGCCGAGGCGGGCGGGCGCGCCGACGCGGCCCGGCTGGAGGACGAGGTCCACGACCGGCGCTTCCTGATCGCCCGGCCGCTGCTGCAGGCGGTCGAGACCCAGCCCAGCGTGCTGCTCATCGACGAGATCGACCGGGCCGACGTGGAGTTCGAGGCGATCCTGCTGGAGGTCCTGTCCGACTTCGCGATCTCCGTGCCGGAGCTCGGCAGGATCCGCGCCCGGACCCCGCCGGTGGTGGTGCTGACCTCCAACCGCACCCGCGAGGTGCACGACGCGCTCAAGCGGCGCTGCCTCTACCACTGGCTGGAGCACCCCTCCTTCGAACGGGAGGTGGAGATCCTGCTGCGCCGGCTCCCCGAGTGCTCCAGGACCCTCGCCGAGCAGGTCGCCGGGGCGGCCGGGCGGCTGCGCGGGGCCGGGCTGGTCAAACCGCCCGGCGTCGCCGAGACCCTCGACTGGACCGAGGCCCTGCTCACCCTGGGCGCGCGGGAGCTGGACCCGGGGCTGGCGGCGGCCACGCTGGGCGCGCTGCTCAAGCACCGGGAGGACCACGAGGCCGTGCGCGGGAACGGACTCCTCGATGCCCCCCGAGGCTGATGTCCCCGGCGGTCCTCCCGGCGGCGTCCCCGGTGTCTCCGGCGGTCCTCCCGGCGGCCCCACCGGCCTCCCCGGCGGTCCGCGGCGGGAGGACCCTGCGGCGGATCCCCCGGTCCCGGAGGCGGTGCCCGGGACGGCACCGGAGGCGGCGCCGGAGGAGCTGGTGGCGGTCATGACGGGGTTCGCCAGGAGCCTGAGGGCCGCCGGGGTCCCCGCCGACCACGAGCGGACCCGGAGCCTGCTGCGAGCCCTGACCCACCTGGACGCCGCCCGCCCCGGCGACGTGTACTGGGCGGGCCGTGCCACCCTGTGCGCCTCCGCCGACGACCTGCCCCGCTACGACCGGGTCTTCCGGGCCTACTTCGGCGGGAGGCGCCCGGGCCGCGCGCGGCCTGAGGCGGTCACCGTCACCCGGTACACGGCGCTGTCCGGCGGGACCCCCGGCGAGTCCGGCGGAGAACCGCCCCTGGCCGCCAGGGCGAGCACGGCGGAGGTGCTGCGCGGCCGCGACGTGGCCCGGATGACCGCGGCGGAGCTGGCCGAGGTGCACCGGCTGCTCGCCCTGCTCCGGACCGGGCGCGAGCGGCGCCCTCCCGCAG
>NZ_CDRNDK010000385.1:0-6097 GCF_977012225.1 Planomonospora algeriensis
CCCCGCCCGTCACCGCGGCCCCGCCGCGACCTCCGCGTCCGCGGTCCCCGCGTCCGCGTCCTCCGTGACCTCCGCCGTGGCCGCCGCACCGCGCAGCGTCGTCGAGGTCTTCGACGAGCGGGTACGGCTGACGCCCGGCGAGCGCGCGCTCGTCTGCTCAGGCGAGGAACTGACCTTCGGCGAACTGGGCGAGCGGGCCGACCGGCTGGCCCGGCGGCTGGTCCGGGAGGGCGCCGGACCGGAGCGGATCGTGGCGCTGGAGCTGCCGCGCTCGGCCGACCTGGTGGTGGCGCTGCTCGCCGTACTGAAGAGCGGCGCCGCGTTCCTCCCGGTCGACCCGGCCTACCCGGCCGACCGGCGGGAGTTCATGCTCGCCGACGCGCGGCCGTCGATCGTGGTCACCCCGGAGTGGCTGTCCGCGCCCGCTTGCGGCCTCCCGGAGACCGCAAGCGCGGCGCGGCCCGGGGACACCGGAGACGCCCCGGGCACCGGCCTCCCCCTCCCCCGGCCCGACGACGCCGCGTACGTGATCTACACGTCGGGGTCGACCGGACGGCCCAAGGGCGTGGTCGCGACCCACCGGGGACTGGCGGCCCTGCTCGCCAGCCACCGCGAGCGGTTGTTCCCCTCGGGCGAGCGGCTCCGGGTGGCGCACACCGCGTCGTTCTCGTTCGACGCCTCCCTGGACCCCGTCCTGTGGATGATCGGCGGGCACGAGCTGCACCTGCTCGACGACGACACCTACCGGGACCCCGAGGCGCTGACCGCCTGCGTCCGCGAGCACGCGATCGACTACCTCGACCTGACCCCGTCCCACCTGAAGGAGCTGCCCGCCCTGCTGGCGGCGCCGCCGAGGATCGTGGTGGTCGGCGGCGAGGCCGTACCCGAACCGCTCTGGCGGCGCCTGCGGGAGAGCGGCGCGCTCGCGGTCGACCACTACGGCCCCACCGAGGCGACCGTCGACGCCTACACCCGGCTCGGCGACGGCACCGAGGGCCCCACCCTCGGCACCCGCGCCCACGTGCTCGACCACGCGCTGCAGCCGGCCCCGGCCGGTGTCGCGGGCGAGCTGTACCTGTCCGGCGACGGCCTGGCGCGCGGTTACCTCCACCGTCCGGAGCTGACCGCCGAGCGGTTCGTGGCCGGGCCGGGCGGCTCGCGCCTGTACCGGACCGGCGACCGGGCCCGCTGGACCGCCGACGGGCGGCTCGAACTGCTCGGCCGCACCGACGACCAGGTCAAGGTGCGCGGGGTCCGGATCGAGCCCGGCGAGATCGAGGCCGTGCTGGAGGAGCACCCCGGCGTCTCCGCCGCCGCCGTGGCCGTCCGCGGCGGCAGGCTGATCGCCTACGCGGTGCCCGCCGGGAGACCCGCCCGCCCGGATGCTCCGGACGCCGCGAACGCGTCCGCCGCCTCGAACGCCCAGAACCCGTCGAGCACCCCGGACACCCAAGACGCCCCGGTCGTGGACGCCGCCGGGCTGCGCGAGTTCGCCGCCGACCGGCTCCCGGCCGGGATGGTGCCCTCGGCGGTCGCCTGGCTGGACGCGCTGCCCCGCACCCCCAGCGGGAAGCTGGACCGGGCGGCCCTGCCCGAGGTCGACGCCGTGACGCGGCGGAGCCGGGAACCGGAGAACGCCTCCGAGCACGCCATGCGCGAGCTCTTCCGCGAGGTCCTGGCGGTGCCCGGCGCCGGGGTGGAGGACGGCTTCTTCGAGCTCGGCGGCCACTCGCTGCTCGCCGCGCGGCTGGCCGTACGGATCAGGGAGACCTTCGGCGTCCGGATGCCGATCGCGGCGGTCTTCGAGGCCCCCACCGCCGCCGAGCTCGTCACCCGGCTGCCCTCCGGCCACGTCACCCGGCCGCCGCTGCGGCCCCGGCGCCGGCCCGATCCGGTCCCGCTCTCGTCCGCGCAGGCCAGGCTCTGGTTCCTGTACCGGATCGAGGGGCCGAACCCGACCTACAACATCCCCATCGCGCTGCACCTGCCCGGCCCGGTGGACCGTACCGCGCTGGAGGCCGCGCTCGGCGACCTGGTGGCCCGCCACGAGGTGCTGCGCACCGTCTTCCCCGAGCGCGACGGCGTGCCCTGCCAGCGGATCCTGGAGCCCGGACCGGTGCCGCTGCCCGTCTGGCAGCCCGGCGAGCACCTGGCCGAGGCCGTACGGACCGTCGCGCGCCGCGGGTTCGACCTGGCCTCCGAGACCCCGTTCCGGGCCCACCTGCTCCGGGGCCGCGACGGGGACGGGACCGGCGGCGAGACCGGCGGCGAGGACCGCGACGGGAGCGGCGCGGAGCACGTGCTGGTCCTGGTGCTGCACCACATCGCCGGCGACGGCTGGTCGACCGAACCGCTGGTCCGCGACCTGCTGGCCGCCTACGAGGCCCGCAAGGCGCACCGGGCGCCCGCGTTCGAGCCGCTGCCGGTGCAGTACGCCGACTACGCGCTCTGGCAGCGGGAGCTGCCCGACACCGACCTGTCCCACTGGACCGAGGCCCTCGCGGGCCTGCCCGACCGGCTGGAACTGCCCGCCGACCGGCCCCGGCCGGCGGTGTCCAGCGGCGCGGGCGGCACGGTCCCCGTCCGGTTCGACCCCGGTCTCACCGACGGGATCGAGGCGCTCGCCCGGGCGAACCGCGCCAGCGTCTTCATGGTGCTGCACGCCGCCCTGGCGGCCCTGCTCACCCGGCTCGGCGCGGGCACGGACATCCCGATCGGCACGCCCGTGGCGGGCCGGAGCGACAGCGCGCTGGACGACGCCGTCGGCTTCTTCGTCAACACGCTCGTGCTGCGCACCGACACCTCCGGAGATCCGACCTTCACCGAGCTGCTCCGGCGGGTGAAGGAGGCCGACCTGGCCGCCTTCGACCACGCCGAGACGCCGTTCGACCGGCTGGTCGAGGTCCTCAACCCGCCCAGGGCCCGCAACCGGCACCCGCTGTTCCAGGTGATGCTGGTGCACCAGGACACCCCGGCCCCGGGAGTGGAGGTGGTGCACACCGGCACCGCCAAGTTCGACCTGACCCTCAACCTCGACCGGTCCGGCTCCGGCTTCCTGGAGTACAGCGCGGACCTGTTCGACCCGGCGACGGCCCGCTCCATCGCCGAGCGGCTGGTCCGCCTGCTCTCGGCCGCCGTCGCCGACCCGGACCGGCCCGTCGGCGGGCTCGACATCCTCAGCGCGGCCGAGCGGCGGACGCTGATCGAGGGCTGGAACGGGGACCTGGTCAGCGAGCCGGGCGCCACCCTGCCCGAGCTGTTCGAGGCGCAGGCCCGCCGGACGCCGGACGCCGTGGCCGTCACCGCCGCCGGGGAGGAGCTCACCTACGCCGAGCTGAACGCGCGGGCCAACCGGCTGGCGCACAAGCTCGCCGCGTACGGCGCGCGGCCGGAGGCCGTCGTGGCGCTCGCGCTGCCCCGGTCGGCGGACCTGGTGGTCGCGCTGCTCGCGGTGGTGAAGACCGGAGCCGCCTACCTGCCGCTGGACCCGACCTATCCGGCCGACCGGCTCGACTACATGATCTCCGACGCCGCGCCGGTCTGCGTGGTCGACCCCGGCTGGCTGGAGGATCTGGACGACTGGCTCGACCACGACCCCGAGCGGTCCCCGTCACCAGGCAACGCCGCGTACGTGATCTACACCTCCGGCTCGACCGGCCGCCCCAAGGGCGTGCTCGTCACGCACCACAACGTGGTCCGGCTGCTGTCGGCCACCGACCACTGGTTCGGTTTCGGTCCCGGCGACGTGTGGACGCTCTTCCACTCCTACGCCTTCGACTTCTCGGTGTGGGAGCTGTGGGGGGCGCTGCTGTACGGCGGGCGCCTGGTCGTGGTGCCGTTCGAGGTGAGCCGGTCCCCCGAGGACTTCCTCGCCCTGCTGGAGCGCGAGCGGGTCACGGTGCTGAACCAGACCCCGTCGGCGTTCTACCAGCTGGTCGCGGCCGACGACGGGCGCGAGCTGGCGCTGCGGTACGTGGTGTTCGGCGGGGAGGCGCTGGAGCTGGCCCGGCTGTCGGACTGGTACGCCCGCAGGCCCGGTCCCGCCGGGCCCGGCCACGAGCCCGGCCCGGCGGGCGGCCCGCTGCTGGTCAACATGTACGGCATCACCGAGACGACCGTGCACGTCACGCACATGCCGCTCTCCCCGGGCCACCGGGAGGGCAGCCTCATCGGCCGCGGCATCCCGGACCTGCGGGTCTACCTGCTGGACGGCGCCCTGCAGCCGGTGCCGCCGGGGGTCGTGGGCGAGATGTACGTGGCCGGTGACGGCCTGGCCCGCGGCTACCTCGGGCGGCCGGAGCTGACCGCCGAGCGGTTCGTCGCCGACCCGTACGGCCCGCCCGGCTCGCGCATGTACCGCTCGGGCGACCTGGCCCGCTGGAAGCCGGACGGCACCCTCGACTACGTCGGCCGCGCTGACCAGCAGGTCAAGGTCCGCGGCTTCCGGATCGAACTCGGCGAGATCGAGGCGGCGCTGCTGCGCCACCCCGCGGTCGGGCAGGCCGCGGTGATCGTCCGCGAAGACCGGCCGGGCGACAGGCGCCTGGTCGCCTACGCCGTACCGGCCGCCGCGCCGGACATGACCCCGGACATGACGCCGGACATGACCCCGGGCACGGTGCTCGACGCCGCCGAGCTGCGCAGGTTCGCGGCGCAGGCGCTGCCGGACTACATGGTGCCCTCGGCGGTCGTGGAGATCCCCGTGCTCCCGCTCACCGTCAACGGCAAGCTCGACCGCAGGGCGCTGCCCGCGCCCGCCGCGCCCGCCGCGGAGGGACGGCCTCCGGCGACGCCCCTGGAGGAGACGCTCTGCGGGCTCTTCGCCGAGGTGCTCGACCTGCCCCGGGCGGGCGCCGACGACGGCTTCTTCGAGCTGGGCGGGCACTCGCTGCTCGCCGTACGGCTGGTCTCCCGGATCCGGAGGTCCTCGGCGCCGAGGTGACGATCGGCGCGCTCTTCGAGGCGCCCACCCCGGCCGGGCTCGCTGCCCTCGTCCAGGGCGAGGACGGCGGCACCGGCGTCGACCCGCTGGCGGTGCTGCTGCCGCTGCGCGAGACGGGCTCGGCCCCGCCGCTGTTCTGCGTGCACCCGGCGGGCGGGCTGAGCTGGTGCTACAGCGGCCTGATCCGGCACCTGCCGGACCGGCCGATCTACGGCCTGCAGGCCCGCCACGACCCGCTGCCCTCCTCGCTGCGGGAGCTCGCGGCCGACTACGTGGCGCAGATCCGCGAGGTCCAGCCGGAGGGGCCGTACCACCTGCTGGGCTGGTCCACCGGCGGCATCATCGCGCAGGAGATGGCCGTGCAGCTCCGGCTGGCCGGCCACGGCGTCGCACCGCTGGCGATCCTGGACGCCTACCCCGCCGAGGGGATGCGAGACCTGCCGCCCTCCGACGAGGCCGAGGCCCTGGAGGCGCTGCTCACCATGGGCGGCTTCGCGCCGGACGCCGCGTCCACGCTGGAGGGCGCGATCGAGGTGCTGCGCCGGGAGGGCAGCCCGCTGGCCGGCCTGCCGGTGGAGACGCTCCGCTCGCTGCGGGACCTGTACCTGAACACCAACCGCCTGGTGCGGGGGCTCGACACCCGGGTGTTCGACGGCGACGTGCTGTTCTTCCGCGCCACCGTCGACACCATCGACGACACCCTCACCCCGAACACCTGGCGGCCCCACGTCAGCGGCATGATCGACGCCCACGACGTGGCCTGCAGCCACAAGGACATGACCCAGCCGGGACCGATCGCCGAGATCGGCGCGATCGTCGCGGCCCGACTCCGGGAGCGGAACCGATGAATCCCTTCGACGACCCCGACGGCGAGTTCCTCGTCCTGGCCAACGACGAGGAGCAGCACTCCATCTGGCCGTCGTTCGCCGCCGTCCCCGACGGCTGGGCGGTCCGCTTCGGCCCCGACGCACGCGCCGCCTGCCTGGCCTACGTCGCCGCGCACTGGACCGACCTGCGTCCCCGGAGCCTGACCCGTTGAACGAGCCCGGTTCTCCGAACGACCGCCCGGCGGGCGACGCCGTGGCGACGGCCGCTCCCCCGGCGCCCCCTCCCTCGGCACCCGCTCCCCCCGGTGGCCGGTCCCCCCGGTGGCCG
>NZ_CDRNDK010000386.1:0-6080 GCF_977012225.1 Planomonospora algeriensis
CAGGCGCTCGGCCTCCCGCTTCAGGTGGACGGGGAGCGCGGGAGCCTGCGCGGCCTGCGCCCGCCGGGCCAGCTCCGCGGCCTCTCCCGCGGCTCCGGCCTCCCGTCTGATCCTGGCCGCGTACAGCAGCACGGGCCCGTGGTCCCCCGCCTCGGCGAGGACCGCCGCGATCTCCTGCTCCGCCTCCCGGACGCGTCCTCGCACGCCAGCGCGAGCGCGTACGCCGCCCGGGTGGACGGCCACTGGAGCGGCCGGCACCGGTCGAGGTCGCGCAGGGCCTCGGCGGTCCTGCCCAGGTCGGCCAGGATCTCGCCGCGGGCCCGGAGCGCCTCCGCGGTGTCCCCGTCGCGGGTGAGGACGTCGGTGAGGACGTCCCTGGCGGCTTCGGGATGCCCGTCGTACCACAGCGCCCAAGCCAGCTCGGTCTGGATCGCGGGGTCGCCGGGGACGCGGCGGATCGCCGAGTACAGTTCCTGCACCGCGACCGAGGGGCGGCCCTGGGCCAGCCGCAGCCGGCCGATCCCGGCGAGCAGCCGGCCCACCGCGGTGGTCGCCCCCAGCGTCTCGAACAGGACCGCCGCCGTGCGGTAGTGCGCCACCGCCTTGTCGAAGTCCTCGCGCCGGTGCGCGACGTTGCCGAGGAAGGACTCGATCTCCGCGCGGAGCCACGTGTCGTCCTCGCAGCGGTTCAGCGCCTCCTCGGCCTGCTTGGCCGCCAGCGCGAACTCCCCGTCGCGGAAGGCCAGTTCGGCGGCGCGCAGGTACTCCTCCGGCAGCACCCGGCCCTCGATCCGCTCCGCGGAGTGGTCGTTCTGCAGGATCGGCTGGATGAGCCGCTCGTGCGAGAGCTCGCACCAGCGCGCGCCCGCCCTGATGTCCTCCCGCAGGATGTGCCGTTCCACCAGGGCCTTGACCACGTAGTTCGGTTCTCCGGCGGTGAGCGTCTCCCCCTGGTAGACGACCTCGCGCTTGCCCTGCTCGGTGATGAAGTTGCGCCGCAGCCACGCCCGCAGCCGGTCGGCGTCGCCGTCGAGGTAGTCGCGGGCCACCTCCGCGATCATCCGTTCGGAGAAGTCGGTGAGCGACCGGTCGGCGTTGGCGAAGCGGCGCACGTGCTCGGCGGTGATGACCAGCACGTCGGCGGGCAGGGAGCGCCACATGGTGGAGCAGACGACCTGGAGCTGGACGGGCTCGACCGTCTTCGCGTCGGCGACGACCTCCTCCCCGAGCGCCTTCCCCACCCTGATCCTGCGCAGGTCCTCCACCAGTTTCTCGGCCGCTCCCGGGGCGAACGAGCGCCCGGTCCCCTCCAGCGGGCCCTCGGTCGCCCGCACCGCCGCCGCCGTGTCGAGCGCGGCCAGCGGGAAGCGGGCCCTGGGCATGCCGGCCAGCTTGGGCTCGTGGGGGAGGATCGAGGCCAGGTGGTCCTCCCGGATCGCCACGAGCAGGCGCAGGTTCGGGTCGGCGTCCAGCGCCTCGACGAGCTGGTCGATGAACCATTCGCGGTACGGCCGGCGGTGGGCGAGCCCTTCGAACAACTCCTCCGCCTGGTCGATCGCGGCCAGGGTCAGGATCGGATCGCCGTACGGGTCCTGCCGGGCCGGCCGGCGGCGCAGGAAGCCGTGGAGCGTCTGGCCGGACAGCCGGGTGGGCGCCTCCGCCGGGGACCAGGACGACAGCAGGGCGAAGACGTGCGGGTTGTGCTGCGAGAGCGCCGCGGAGGGGAAGGCCGAGCCGTGCGAGACGCGGCCGACCGGCAGGACGTCGGTCGTGGTGGGGTCCAGCAGCGGCAGCACGCCGGCCTGGATCAGCGACGTCTTGCCCACCCCGGACGGGCCGTAGAGGATGGTCAGGCGGTTGGCCTGCCACAGGTCGGCGACCTCGTGCGACTCCCTGGCCCGGCCGAAGAACCGGGCGCCGTCCTCCCGCCGGAACGCCCGCAGCCCGACGTACGGCTCGCCCGCCGCGAGCCGGTGGGCATCGCGCCGGCTCACGACACCGATCCCATCCGCCGCCGCAGCTCCTTGCAGAACTCCTCGGCGCTCCCCCAGAAGACGGAGATCTGCCAGCCCTCGTAATACCTGGCCAGCTGCTGCTGCACCTCGCGCACGTCCGCCCTGGAGGTGTAGATCGAGGGGACGAGCTGCACGCTCACGTGCCTGCGCCGGTGGATGCCGGGGACCGCCCTGAGCAGCCCGCCGAACAGGACGCGGAACGTCCAGTCCTGCAGGCTGTAGCCGATGAAGAGCAGCGGGCGCTTGGTCAGCGCCGCCAGGATCGAGGGCGGCAGCATCCGCTGGCCGTTCCCGACGCCCTCCGCGGCGAGGCTGGTGAGGAATTCCAGGTAGTCGTCCTCGGCCAGCACGATCGAACGCGGGTCCTGCAGATTGCCGTGCAGGTGGTAGACGAGCGGCGCGTCCGGCCGCGGATTCCACCCCGCTTCGCTGCCGAACAGCCCCTCGTCATAGGAAATGTCCTTGTTCCATGGGCAGATGGCCACGTTGGGCCGTTTTCCCGCGGCTCTCAGGGAGCGGACGATGAAGTCGTCGTAATTGGTCGTGAGGTAGACGGGGAGCGGGAATTCCGCGAGCAGGCCGTGCGGTTCCAGCGGGTCGCGGAAATCCGGCGGCCGCGCGGCGGACAGCCTGTCGCAGACGATTCTCTTGACGTGCACGGCGTCGCCGTATCTGATCGCGCCGAACTGCGCCACCCGGGGAAGGTCGTGGTCGTCGTCGTAGGGGTACTTCCATTTGTCGGCCATCTCCCGGCTGAGCGCGCCTCCCGTGGGGAGGCTTCCCGCGCAGGCGCCCGCGCCCAGGAAAGGCGTGCAGTCCCCGCTCTTCAGCTGGTGGATCAGCCGCTCCCACGCGGCGTCGTCCATACCTAGGTCGTACACGCACGGCACCGCCTCGTCGACCGCGGGTCCGGACGGATCGCGGACCCGGTGCCGTACGACTCTATTGGCGCGTCCATCGGCGCCGTCAAGACCTGGTCGACGCCGGAGGCCCTGCGGTACGGGCGGCGCGGAGGGAACCGGCGGCTGCCCCACGATCTCCCTCCCCCTTCACGGCCGCGGAAAGGCACGCCGCGGTCCGACGGAATCAGAGTGAGCTCTGGAATCCCGCCGAGGGCTCCCTCTCGTCCAGGACGTGCCGTTCCAGGAAACCGCGCAGGACGGCCGCGCCGGCGTTCTGCAGGGACGCCAGGGAGAGGCCGTCGAGATCGATGATGGCCGTGGAGTTCGATTCGCCGCCGTGCATGCCCGCTCCTCGCGCCGTCCAATGGGCTCCCTGCTGCGGTCAGCCCGAAAACGAGCCCGGCCGGTGCGTCTCCCGCCGTGGCGGCCTGAAACGCACCTTCCGGCCTTTAAACGATTCTGTAATACCCCGCCCGGTGAATCAACATCTAAGATGACCGCAGGATCGTTTTTCGGCTCACGCGTGGAGGTCCCAAGTGGCGGAGCTTTCTCATGCGGCGCACGCGATGCCCGAGCGGCAGCCCGAGATCTGGGAGAAGGTTCCGCCCCGCAACAGGAACTTCACCGGCCGCGAGGAGCTCCTCACCCGGCTTCGCAAAGGCATCAACACGGTCACCGCCGTCGTCCCCCAGCCGCAGGCGCTCCAGGGCCTGGGCGGCGTCGGCAAGACCCACCTGGCCATCGAGTACGCCTGGCGCTACCGCTCCCACTACGACCTGGTCTGGTGGATCCCGGCCGACCAGCGTGTCCTGGTGCCGTCGGCGCTGGCCATGATGGCGCCCCACCTGGGCCTGCCGAGCGCCGCGACCACCGGTGTCGAGGAGGCGGCCGAGGCGGTGCGCAGAGCGCTGCAGAGCGGCGAGCCGTACCGCCGCTGGCTACTGATCTTCGACAACGCCGAGGACCCGGCCAGGATCGAGGAGTTCATCCCGCTCGGGCCCGGCCACGTGCTGATCACTTCACGCAATCCCGACTGGGAGGACCGTTTCGAGACCCTGCAGGTCGATGTGTTCGAGCGCCAGGAGAGCGTGGAGTTCCTCCGCAAGCGCCTGCGCAGGGAGATCTCGGACCAGGACGCCTCCCGGCTCGCGGAGAAGCTCGGCGACCTGCCGCTCGCGCTGGAGCAGGCCGGAGCACTCCAGTACGAGACCGGCATGTCGGTCGACGAGTACATCGAGCAGCTCGAGGAGCAGGCCGGCCGGCTGCTGGGCGCGAACAAGGCGTCGGGCTACCCCTTGTCGATGACGGCCGCCTGGCAGGTCTCGGTCTCCCTGCTGCAGGACCGGCTCCCCGAGGCGGTCCGGATCCTGCGGTGCTGCGCGTTCTTCGGCCCCGAGCCCATCCCCCGCGACATCTTCCGCCGGGGCGGCAAGACCCTCGGCCGCGGCTCGGGGGAGAAGGCCGACCCGCTGCTGAGCGCGATCCTGTCCGACACCCTCCTGCTGACCAAGGCCCTGAGCGAGTTGCGGCGTTTCGCCCTGGCCAGGATCGAGCCCGAGACCCGCACCATCCAGGTCCACCGTCTCGTGCAGGCGCTCCTGCGCGACGGACTGTCCGCCGAGGAGCAGCGGGCGGCGCGGCGGGAGGTCCACCTGCTGCTGGCGGGCGGCGCACCGGCCGACCCGGACGACAGCAGCAGATGGCGCATGTTCGAGGAGCTGGTGGGCCACATCGTCCCTTCGGAGCTCGCCGAGAGCACCGAGCCCCTCGTGCGCAGGTTCGCGTTGAACATCGTCCGCTACCTGTACCAGGCGGGCAACTACCAGTCGGCCCGCGCCTTCGCCGAGGACTTCATCGCGCGGTGGACCGCGGCCAGCGGGCCGCGGCACCAGGACGTGCTGATCGCCCGCAGGCACCTGGGCGCCGTCCTGCGCGGGCTGGGCGAGTACGCCGCGGACTACGAGCTCGTCTCCGGGAATCTGGAGGCCATGCGCGAAGTCCTCGGCCCCGAGCACCCCGAGACGCTCTCGGCCACCAACGGCTTCGGAGCGGCGCTGCGCGCTCGGGGGGGAGTTCCTGCGCGCCCGCGAGCTGGACACGGAGTCCTTGGAGATCCACAGACGGGTCTTCGGCGAGACCCACCCCTCCACCCTGCGCGTCATGAACAACCTGGCCCTCGACCACGGCCTCACCAGCGACTACACGCGGGCGCAACTGCTGCACCTGGAGACCTACCAGGAGCAGAGCGACGCGGTGCAGGGCGTCAGCAAGGCCTCCCTGCTCAGCTCATGGCACAACCTGTCACGGGCCATCCGGCTCTGCGGCGACTACGCCGACGCCTGCGACGTGGGCGAGGAGGCCCTCGCCTACGGGGTGCAGGAGCTGGGCCCCGACCACCCCACCACCCTGCTGGCCGCCAAGGACCTGTCCATCGCCCGGCGCCGGGCCGGCGACCTGGCCGGGGCGCTGGAGCTGGCCCGCGACACCCACACCCGGTTCCAGCGGCTCTTCGGCGACGAGCACCCCGACACGATGGCCGCCGCGGTCAACCTCTCCAACGCCCTGCGGGTGAGCGGCGAGCTCGACGAGTCGTTCGCCCTCGCGGAGCAGACCGTGGCGCGCTATCCCCGGGTCTACGGCGCGGACCACCCCTACACCCAGGCGTGCCGGAGCAACCTCGCGATCCTGCACCGGCTGCGGGGTGACGCCGAGACCGCCCGGACCCTCAGCGAGGAGGCCCTGGAGCGGCTGGCCGCCCGGGTCAGCCGGACGCACAACTACTCCCTGGCCTGCGCCGTCAACCTCGCCTCGGACCTCGCGGCGCTGGGCGAGAGCGCCCGGGCGCGGGACCTCGGCGAGGACACCCTGGAAAGGCTCCGCGGGCTCTTCGGCGAGGAGCACTACCTGTCGCTGCTGTGCGCCGCCAACCTCTCGCTGGACCTGCGGGCCGCGGGGGCGGACAAGGAGGCGGACCGGCTCCGGGCCGACACCCTGGAGCGCTACGAGAACAGCCCGCTGGCGGCGGTCCAGCCCGACATCGCCGCGGCGGCCGAGGGCCGGCGCATCGACTCCGACTTCGACCCTCCGCCGATCTGACCGGCTCCGCGGTCAGGCGTTGCGCGCGGCCCACTCCCGGCGGTGCCGGTCGGCGTCGCGCGGCGCG
>NZ_CDRNDK010000387.1:0-6069 GCF_977012225.1 Planomonospora algeriensis
CGATCTCCGCCGACGAGGCGCCGAGCTTGGCGACCGTCTCGTTGGTGGAGGCGGCCACGGTGACCGCCTGCGAGGCGACCTTGGCGCCCTCGCCGGCGTTGTGCGCGATCTCCCGGATGGACGCGCCCATCTCCTCCGAGCCCGCAGAGACCGTCTGCACGTTCTGCGAGACCTCCCCCGCGGCGGCGGCGACGTTGCCCGCCTGGGCGGAGGCCTCCTCGGCCGAGGCGGCGATCCGGTCGCTGACGCCCGACAGCTCGGTCGAGCTGGCCGCCAGCGTGTCGG
The DNA here is from genome assembly GCF_977012225.1 of Planomonospora algeriensis. Lineage (NCBI taxonomy): Bacteria > Bacillati > Actinomycetota > Actinomycetes > Streptosporangiales > Streptosporangiaceae > Planomonospora > Planomonospora algeriensis. The sequence continues at coordinate 286 of NZ_CDRNDK010000387.1, forward strand.
CGCTGGCCGCCAGCGCCTCGATCGCCTCGCGGATGGAGGCGCTGGCCTGGTTGACCGCCACCGCCATCTGGCCGACCTCGTCACGGGAGGTCACCTCGACGGTCTGCGTCAGGTCGCCCTTGGCCATGATCCCCAGCACCCGCAGGACCGCCTGCAGCGAGCGCACCATCTGGCGGGCCACCAGCCGGGCCAGGCCCAGTGCGAGCACCAGGCCGGCACCGAGCAGTACCAGGACCGTGGTGCGGGCGCTGTCGTAGCTGGTGGCACCCGCGGCGGCCGTCGCGGTGGCGTGGTCCTGCTCCAGCTTCTTGAGGGTGGCCATGGAGGTGTTGAGCCGGCTGGAGACCTCGGGGAACCGGCTCAGGTCGGCGGGGGTGTACCCGGCTGGGAACGGTTCGCCGAGCAGCGCGAAGTCGCGCAGGGCCTGGTAGTCCTTCCAGGCCTCCTCGAAGGAGGCGATGTTCTTCTGCACGTCGGCGACCTCGGACGGTGCGACGGCCTTGTAGGCCTCGAACGCCTCGGTCACCTGCCCGGTGAGCTTCTTGACCTGCGCGGCGAGCTGCGGCTTCTCCTTCGGAGTCGCCATGGCCGTCGCGATGGCCATCTCGTGCATGTTGGCGACCGTGTTCCACAGATCCGCGATCCGGGCGACTTTGCCGTTGCTCTGCGCCATGGTGTCCATGTCGTCGTTCATCGCCGCCATGCGGGTCAGCCCGGCCACGCCGATCACTCCCGCCATGACGGTCATCAGGAGCATGATGACGGACACCTTGGTGCCGATGCTGCGGTCGGCGAACCAGCCCAGCAAGCGGTTGCGGTCCACGGTCACCTGGGACTCCACGGTATTGACAGGGAAATCGGTCACGATCAGATCCTTTCCAGCGGACCGGTGAGCTGCGAGGGCAGTGGCAGCACACAGGGCTGCACGTGCTTCATCGGCACCCGGAGCCGACATATGAGCCGCCGGCGGTCCACACTCGTGCGGAGCCGCCGCCGACGAGGCTCCGGCGGCGCCGTCCACCGCACGACGACGGCCCGGCGCTCTCGTGACGGCGTCCGGGTGAGAGGACCGTTCGCGAGTCGATTCACTCCGAGACGGCGACGTAGCGCCAGTCCTCCAGCGGGTTCTGGGGTTCGGAGAGATCGATCTCGACGCCGGGCCCGGCCCAGGCCGTCCGGAAAGTCCTGGGCACCTCAGACCGTCTCAGACGTTCCCGGCTCGTACCGTGGCATCCACCTGCTCGCCTGTCAGCCGGGGGGAGACTCTTGCGTCGACGCGACCAGCCCGATGATCTCGTATAGTGCCGGCTCAGCGGGCCTTGGCGTGTCAAAGGAGAAGGCGGGACACCCCGCCTTCGGCGCCTCGAACCGCGTGACCGGAGGAGTCGATGCTGGGATGACGGCAGAGCGACCGATGCCTGCACAGGACGACGTGCTCGGTTACTTCGACACGCTGTCGAACTGGGGACGGTGGGGCGACGACGACGAGCTCGGCACTCTGAACCACATCACCGACGACGTCCGGCTGGCGGCGGCGCGGGCCGTGCGTCACGGCAGGAGCGTGTCGTGCGCATGGGCGGTCGCACTCGCTGGTCGACGCCGCGGCGGGATCGGCGTGGGCGTCCGTCACGGCGGCGGCGAACGGGATCGTCACGCGTGGTGTCCTGCTGGACATCGCGAGGGTCCGCGAGGTGCCGTGGCTGGAGCCGGGGCAGGGTGTGTTCCCCGACGACCTCGATGAGGCCGAGCGTCGCCAGGGTGTGCGGGTGCGGCCCGGCGATGCGGTACTCCTGCGGACCGGCTACGGCCGCGTCCGGCACGAGAGCGGTGCGGCCGGCGGTTTCACACAAGCCGGCTGGCACGCGTCCTGCCTGCCGTGGCTGCATGAACGGCAGGTCGCGCTGATCGGCGCTGACACTCCCCAGGACGTTCAGCCATCGGGGTACGAAGACGTATTGATGCCGGTTCACGCCGTGAGCCTCGTCGCGATGGGGCTGTGGATGCTCGACAACTGCGACCTGGAGGCGTGCGCGACGACGGCCGCCGAGCTCGGCCAGTGGGACTTCCATCTCGCGGTCGCGCCGGTCCGCTTCGCCGGCACGTCCGGCAGCCCGGTCAACCCGATCGCCACATTCTGACCGCGGTCCACGAGAAGGCGCGACGCCATGGAGGACCAGGCCCGCGGAGGCCGAGGATCATTCCGCCGCGTCGAGCCCCGCGTAGGCGCGGCACTCCGCATGCGTGTCCGGAAGATTCCAGGCCCGCACGATGGAGGTGAAGTTTCCCCAGCGCCAGGTCTCCGGCCCGAGCTCGGCCAGGACCCGCACGGTCCGCCGCTGCGGGCCGGTCAGGTCCGCGAAGGGCGGCAGCGGGCGCGGCGCGCAGCCCGGGAACGTCAGCCGCAGCGCGGCGGCGGCCGTCGAGAACGCCGCGACCTGTGAGGTACGCGACAAGCCGTCCAGCACGGCGTCAATGATCTCGGCAGGCAGCCGGCCGTTCAGCGTGGCCAGCGTCTGGGCCGCGTACCCGCGCACGTCACCGTCCATGAAGAGGGTCTCCGGTTTCGCGTCCGTCGCCGGCGGGTCCACGCTCGCCGCCGCCAGCACGCCGATCACCTCGGGCTCGACGACACCGAGCCGCGCCAGCGCCGTCGCGGCGGCCCAGCGCGACACCGGTTCGGAACCACCGAGATGGTCACGCAGTCGCGGAGTCAACTCCGTAGCCGAGAGCAGGCCGGCGGAGACGATCGCATCGGCTATGACGCCGGTGACGGATTCACGTTCGAGCAGCGTTCCCAGCGCGGCGACGGAACCGGCCGCCTCCTCGGGGAACCAGCCCAGGAGATAGGCGGTGGCGGCCCGGACCAGCGGATCGTCATCGTCCAGCAGCCCGCGCAGCGCGGGAACCTCAGCCCGTACGGCGTCGTAGGCGTTCAGCTCGGCCTGTGCGGACCGCAGCACCTGATCGTGGTCGTACATCCTCCGGTGCATGGCCCTGACGCGACGCTCACCATCGCTCTGTGCGGCTTCGACCCACTCGTCGAGCTCGCGCAGCTCCGCGGCCGGATCAGCGGAGCGCAGCCGGTCGAGCTCCGCCCGCCAGCCCGCGATGTCGACACCACCCGGCAGGTGGCTCTCGTCGTACCCGATCGCCACTGCGGCGAGCAGGCACACGATCTCGCTCCGTTCCGGAGTCGCCGGGTCGAGGGCCAACCGCGCCAGGCACGGGACCGCTGACGCGGTCGCCGGGTATCTGCTGCCCTGGTGAAAGATGTTGCCGTACAGCTCGTGCAGGGTGCTTTCGCGCTCGTCGGCCGATTCCGAGCGCAACGCCCGCAGCAGCTCCGGAACGTCATCTGCGGGACCGTAGGCGTGCTCGAGGTCCGCCCAGGGGATCTCGTCCAGCCCTGCCAGGACATCGCTATTGGTCATGGTGCGCAGTGTGCCAGTCGCCGCCGACATCGCTCCCGGAGCGGACGGATCAGCCCGAGGCTCCGCAGGCTTTCCATGAGATGTTCCGAACCTGGAAGCGGGGCATTGCGGTGGGTGCGCGACAGCCGCATCGCGTCGTCCACGGTCACCGTCGTCTTCGCGCGGACAGCGCTCACGCCAGAAGGGCGACCAGGCTCTTGGGCGCGACGGTCCGGTAGGCGTCGGTGACGATCTCACTGATCTCGGCCCAGTCCTGGGGGATGTCGAGGTAGACACCGAGCCAGCCGCGATGGCCGACGTAGGGAGGGCGGAAGAAGCGCTCGGGGCTCTCGGCCACCAGGGCCTCCTGGACGCCGGACGGTGCCGCGCACCAGAAGGCGAGCCGGTCATCGTGGTGATGGTCGGCGTACATGACGAACGTCTTCCTGCCGCGGACGAACCAGGTCGGCTCACCGTGGCTGAGGCGTTCGGTGGTCTCGGGGAGCGCGAGGCAGAGCCGGCGCAGCGACTCCAGGGGATCATCGGCCATGACCGGACGATACTCCGCGGACGGCGACCGTGACCGGAGACTGTGTTTCCCCGCCGATTGCTTTCGCTCCGGGGACTGTACGGTTTCGGCTCTGTCCCGTAATCGGTGGTAGCGCTGGGTAATGGTCACGGGAGGAGGATGCGGTGGCGAAGGAGACTGAATCCGGCGCGGCCGTGCATCTGTCTCATGATCCGCTTGGTGCGGGTGTTGACGCCCTCGGTCCGGCCGTTGTGATGGGGCAGGGTGAGAGCGGCATGGACGGCTGCACGGTCGAGTTCCAGTCCGTTCATCGCCGCGGCCTGCCGGTCGGTGAGGTCTTCGGCGTACTGCAGCACCGTGACCAGCGCCAGCATGCCCGGCGCGAGCCCGGGTGCTCCCCGCACCCGAACGCGGCCGCGAACGGCTCGTCGGCGAACACCTCCGCCAGCCGGTCGCGTACCCGTATCGGCAAGCTGCCCTCAGGGAACGCCGCCCGTGCTACCGCCGCGGCCTGCTCCGGAACCGGCTCCAACCCTCTGGCCTGCATCGGCACCCGCATCACCCCTCCGGGACGCACGGCAACAAGCGGCCCCGGAGAAGATCATCCATTGATCCCGAGGCACCCGCAGGGAATTGAGCAACAGAGTCACATCCACCAGCAAAACGAACATAAAGTTATAAAAGGGACTCGATTCGGGATTGGCGAAGGAGTACGCGGTGCACAAGGTCGTCCACATCCGGCCGGTCGATGACGTCATCAGCCACGAGGAGACCGCCGACTGCCTGTGCGGTCCCGCCGGGGAAGGGGTGTACGCGGCGGCCACGACGCAGGCGGTCGGCCTGATCTACCGCCACCACGCGCTGCAGCCCTGCCGGGAATGGGAGGCCTCCGCCGACGCCTGAGCGGGCGGGACGGACCCCGAGGGCCGGGGCCCGCGGCCGCACACCTCGCCGGCAGGCGCAGAGGAGGACCCCGCATCGGGCAGGCCGCCCTCGAGGCGCGCAGGCGCGGCAGACCGGCCCCGGCTGCCCGTATCGGCCCGGAACTCCTATGGCTGCGACGAGCCGCCGGCTGAGGACCCCGGCAGTCCCGGTGTGCCGGTCACCGGCTCACTGACGGCCCGCGCGAGCGGCCTGAACGGTCTCGCGCAGATGGGCTTCGGCCTCGTTGCTGAGGGAGGTCTGGATGATGTGCCCGCCGTAGGAGGAGATCTCCGGGATGACCTTGTCCGGGGTGCTCCGCACGACCAGGGCCAGCAGTGCGGCCGTGCCGGGCTCCAGGCGGGTGGCCAGCTGCCGCATGAAATCGTCGTCGACGCCGACGTCGCTCATCGCGCCGCTCGCCGCTCCGGCGGCGGCGCCCAGGGCCATGCCGAACAGGGGCATGAAGAACAGCATCCCGATCAGGCCGCCCCACAGCGCGCCGCTGCTCGCGCCCAGGCCGGTCATGCTGGTGGCCTGGTGCAGCTTGATCTTCCCGTCCTGGCGGCGCTCGACGACGACCGCGTCCTCCAGCGTGATGAGGTTCTGCTGCTGCAGCTCGGTCAGCCGGCCGCGGACCGCCTGGGCGGTGGCGACGTCCGGGTAGGCGATGGCGATGAGGTGGCTCATGGGTGCCCTGTTCTCTGGTCGGTTTCGTCATGGCGGCCCGGTGGGCCGTGGCGCGGACGCGAGCCGGCGGCGTCCCGGCAGCGCATCACCGCTGCTTGTCTGCTCCCCCCTCCCGGGGCGAGGGAGCCTCACGCTCAGCCAAAGAAGTGCTGTGGACCGTCCTGACAGCAACCCTGCTAGGGTGTCCCGCTCGGGCTACTACGAGTGGCGTCAGCGGCCGGCCTCGGCCACCGC
>NZ_CDRNDK010000388.1:0-6048 GCF_977012225.1 Planomonospora algeriensis
CGGGCCGTCGCCCGCGCGTCCACGTAGTCGGCCCCGGCGCGGAACGCGGCGCGCGCCACCCGGTCGAGCAACAGGTAGGAGGGGCCGGCGCAGTTGACCACGACCCGGCAGCCCCGGCAGAACGCGGCCAGGGCGGCCTCGTCGTAGGCGTCCACCCGCCGGGCCTCGCCGCGTCCGCCCAGTTCCTCGTCGACGAAGCGGCGGGCCGCCTCCAGGTCGCGCCCGCCGACGCGGACGCCGCGGTCGGCGAGCAGCCGCGCCGCCGCGCCGCCGACCGCGCCGTACCCTCCGACGATCCCGATCACGCGGGGCCGCCGGTGATCAGCCGGGCCACGCCGGGAGCGTGCTCCCGGTCCAGGCAGCTGAAGTGGTCGCCCGCCACGTCGGCGACGGTCAGCCGGCCCAGGCAGAGTTCCCGCCAGAATCCGGTCATGTCGTCCTGGAGGGTCGGCACGAGGTTGGTGACGCCGCGCTGGCGCAGGAACGTGATGTCCCCGGCGTAGGGCTCGGGGTCGTAGTGGGTGACCGCCGCGAAGCTCTGCTTGAACACGCGGTGGGCGAGTTCCACGCGCTCGGGCGGCTGCCCCAGCTCGCGGGCGAGGGCGGCCAGCCGTTCCCGGGGCGGTGGCAGGGCCAGTGCGGCGAAGCGGCGCCCGACCTCCGCGAGGGCGGGGTCGGGGCTGTCCTCCAGGGCGGCCAGGGCGCCCTCGCGCACCTGTCCCGGCGAGCCCTCCTGTACGGCGTGCAGCGCCCGGGCCAGGTCCCCTCCGGGGTAGCCGAGCCGGACGGGGTCGACGCCGCACGCCTGGGCGAAGCCGTACTCCAGCATGAGCTCGTCGGTGATCCGGTAGGGGAAGCGCGAGCTGCTGATGACGGTGAGGTCCTCGACGACCGCGCCGCTCTCGGTGAGCTGGCGGGCCAGCTCGGTGGCGATCAGCCCGCCCATGCAGTAGCCGACGACGCGCAGGCGCGTCACCCCCTCCTGGAGCAGGAGCCGCGCGTAGGATCCGGCCAGCGTCTCGGCCGCCGTCCCGGGGTCCAGCTCCAGGTAGCGCTCGGCGTCGTCGATCGCCAGGCCCAGCAGCGGCGTGCCGGCGAGTTCCCCGGCCAGGGCCCGGTAGGGGGCGAGGGTCCCGGTGCCGTCGTGGACCAGCACGCGGACCGGCCCGTCGCCTTCCGACAGGCGTACCAGCGAGCCGGCCCGCGTGCGGAGCGGGCCGTCGTCGCGGTCCTCGCCCGCCTGGCGGAGGTGGGCGGCCAGCGCGGCGACGGTCGGCTGGTTGACCAGCCGGCGGACGAGGCCGTCCCAGTAGAGGCCGTCCGCCTCCGGCAGCTCCTCGCGGACGCGCCCGGCCAGCCGGGTGACCAGCAGGGAGTCGCCGCCCAGGGCGAAGAAGTCCTGGTCGCGGCCGACGCGCGGGAGGCCGAGCAGCTCCGCCCAGAGGGCGGCGAGCCGCCGCTCCAGATCGTCGCGCGGTTCCTCGCTCGCGGGCGCCGCCTCCCCCGCGGCCCGCGGGAGCAGGGCGGCCAGCGCGGCCCTGTCGATCTTGCCGTTGCCGGTCAGCGGCAGCTCGTCGACCACCTGGACGTGCGACGGGATCATGTAGTCGGGCAGCCGTTCGGCCAGGAAGTCCCGGAGCCCGGCGAGGTCGATCCGCTCGCGGTCGGCGGGGAAGCGGGCGGCGAAGACGCACTGGCCCAGGGACGCCAGCGGGCCGGCGGGCTCGGGCAGGCAGGCCAGGGTCTCGGCCCCGGCCGCGGCCAGCAGGTCGAGCCACTCCTCGCGGGCGATGAACGTGCGGTCGCGGCCCCGCCGTACGTCGTCGTAGTCGCGCGGGCTCATCAGGAACTCCATCGAGCTCATGATCTGCACGTGCTCCCGCGTGGTCTCGATGAACACCAGCCAGCCGCCCGGCACGAGCAGCTCGCGGAACCTGTCCAGGACCGCGCCCGCGTCGCGGGCGTTGTGCAGGACGTTGGCGCACAGGACGACCTCGAAGGAGTTGGGTTCGTAGCCCTGGTCGCGGTAGTCGGCGTTGATGTCGAACAGGCCGTAGCGCACCCAGGGGTGGTCGGCGAACCGCTCGGCCGCCCGGGTGAGGAAGAACCTGGACAGGTCGGTGAAGAGGTAGTCGACCCGGTGGCCGGCCAGTTCGGGGATCAGCTCGGCGCTGGTGCCGCCCACACCCGCGCCGGCTTCGAGCACCCGCAGCGGCCCGCCGCCGTGCTGCTCGGCCACGCGGCCGATCACGGCCCGGACGACGCGGTTGACGTAGCGGCTGAGGACGTTGTCCTTGTAGGCGCCCTCGGCCGTCTCCACTCCCGCTCCGGGGAACAGCAGCTCGCGCGCGTCCAGCTCGCCGCGCATCAGCTCGGGCAGGTGGGCGGTGCTGGCGCGCAGGAAGCCGATCAGCTCGTCGCCGTAGTCGAGCCCGTCGGCCAGCTCGCCGACCCGGCGCCAGAGCTCGTCCGGGTCGGCGCCGGCGCGCAGGTTCCGGTACCGGCCCGCGGGGTCGAGGTCGAGCCGCCCGCGCTCGTGCAGCGCGGTGAGCCAGCGGCGGATCAGCCGGTGGTGGCCGGGGGCGACCCGTGCGGTCTCCAGGATCTCGGCCGGTCCGTGCCCGTCGTCCCGGCGGGCGAACAGCCCGCCCCGCGCAGCGCGGCCGCCATCGACGTCAGCGCTATCTCGTCGAGCGTCTCGGCCACCGCGGTCACCCGCGGCAGGTCGACGCCCTCGATCGCCTCCGCCGCCGCCCGCTCCGCCGCCGCGCCGACGTCGGGCACGGCACCGTCCTCCTGCTTCCGTACGGCCTGCGCGAAGGCGATCAGCCGTCGTTCGAGTGCGCGGTCGCCATCGACGATCACGGTCCCGGCGGCGACTGCCGGGTGGGCCTGCAGACCGGCCTCCACCTCGGCCAGCTCGATGCGGTGGCCGCGGATCTTGACCTGGGAGTCCTCCCGGCCGAGGAACTCGATGTTCCCGTCCGGCCGGTACCGGCCGAGGTCGCCGGTGCGGTAGAGCCGCTCGCCGTCGTGGACGACGAATCTCTCGGCGGTCCTGGCCTCGTCGCCGAGGTAGCCCAGCGCCACGCCGGCGCCGCCGATGTACAGCTCTCCGGGGACCCAGTCGGGACTCGGCCGCATGCTCGCGTCGCAGACGTGGAAGCTCTGGTTGGCCAGCGGCTTGCCGTACGGGACGCTGGTCCAGCCGGGCAGGTCCGCGCCGATGGGGTGGTAGATCGACCAGATCGCGGCCTCGGTCGCCCCGCCCAGGCTGACCAGTTCCAGGCCGGGCAGCCGGCGGCGGATCCGGCCGGGCAGCGCCACCGGGATCCAGTCGCCCGAGAGCAGGGCCAGCCGCAGCGCCGGCAGCTCCACCTGGGGCTCCGCGTCGAGGTAGTGCTCGAGCATCTGCAGCTGCGCGGGCACCGAGTTCCAGACCGTGACCCCGTGCTCGGCGATGAGCGCGGCCCAGTGCGAGGGGTCCCCCCGGCGCAGGGCGTCGGGCAGGACGAGGGCGGCGCCGGCGGCGAGGGTGCCGAAGACGTCGTAGACCGACAGGTCGAAGCCGAGGCCGGCCAGGCCGAGCACGCGGTCCCCGGCGCCGACGCCGAAGCGGGCGCTGATGTCGTCGACGGTGTTGCGCGCCGCCCGGTGGCTGATCACCACGCCCTTGGGCGTGCCGGTCGAACCGGAGGTGTAGATGACGTAGGCGGGCTCGTCCGGATGCCGCTCGACCACCGGGCCGGGGGGCGCGGGCGGCAGGGCGTCGACCGCGATCCAGCCGTCCTCGGCCAGCCAGGACTGGGTGAGCACCAGGCGCGCCGAGGCGTCGGCGAGGATGCGGTCGCGCCTGACCGGCGGCTGGCCGGTGTCGACCGGCAGGTACACGCCGCCGGCCAGCAGCGTGCCCAGTACCGCCACGACCTGCTCGACGCCCTTGTCCATGACCACGGCGACGATCTCACCCGGCGAGTGCCCCGCCTCGCGCAGCGCCCGCGCGACCCCCGACGCGCGTTCCAGCAGCTCGCCGTAGGTGAGCGAGCCGGAGCCGGTGACGGCGATCCGTCCGGGGTCCCGTACGGCCCGGGCCACGACCCCGTCGTGCAGCAGGCCGTGCGGGAGCGGCGCGGCGGTGTCGTTGACGCGGTCGCGGCGGCGCGCCTGGGCGTCGGGCAGCCCGACGGGAGAGGCGGACGCCCAGGTCTCCTCCGCGGTCAGCCGGGCCAGCAGGCCGGTGAACGCGGCGAACATGTCGTCCACGAGGCCATCGGGGAACACTCCCTCGCGGACGTCCCAGTTGATCAGCAGTGCTCCGCCGTACTCCTTGACCTGGCAGTCGATCCACACCTGGGGGGTCTGGCTGATGCCGTACACCGGCATGCCGTGCTCGGCCGCGTCCCGGGCGATGCCGATGGCGCTGGTGAACACCACCGGCATCAGGCTCGCCTCGCGGCCCCGCCTGCGGGCCAGCTCGCGGATGACCTCCATGCCGCCGCAGCGGCGGTGTTCCAGGTCGGTGAAGAGCCGCCGGCCGATGGCGGCGGCGCGGGCGGCGAACGGGGCGTCCGGCGTGGTGTCGACGGCGAGCAGGTCGAGCGAGGTGAAGTCGCCGACGACCCGGTCGATCTGCGGGTGCAGCGGCGGGCGGTCGAGCAGCGTCAGGTTGAGCGTGAACCCGGGTCTGCGGCTCCATCGCCCGATGACCTCGGCGTAGGCGGCCAGCACGGCCTGCGAGGGGGTGATGCCCGCCGCGCTCGCGCGGTCGCGCAGCAGCGCCCACTGCCCCGGTTCCAGTACGGCCTCCCAGCGGGTGAACCTGGCGCCCGCGTCCTGGCCGAGGACGGGCAGTTCGGGCGCGGGCGGCAGCTCGTCGATCCTGGCCCACCAGTAGGCGCGGTCCCGGTCGTGGCGGCTGCTCTCCCGCTGGGCGCGCAGGCCGAGAACGCAGTCGCGGAAGCTCACCGGCACCGGCGGCAGGACGGCGCCGGGGTCGCGAGCAGCCGGTGCAGCTCGGCGAGGAGCAGCTGGATGCTGACGTAGTCGGCGATGAGCAGGTCGATCGAGGCGTGCAGCAGGTCCCCGCCGTCGGTGCGGGTGATGCGCAGCTCGAACAGCGGCCAGGCGCCCGGCGGGTAGACCTTGTGCGCCATCTCCTCACGGATGGCGGCGAGCTCCTCTTCCGGGTCGGCGCCGCGGAGATCGGCCACGCGGACGTCGTAGGCGGGGACCTCCGCCAGGACGTTCTGGTGGCCGTCGGGATGGATCACGGCGCGGAGCATGTCGTGGCGGCCGATCAGGGTCCGCCAGGCGGCCTGAGCGCGCTCCGGGTCGAGCTCGGCGAAGGCGACCTCGACGTAGCCGTGGCAGGCGACGCCGCCGTAGCCGAACGCGTCGTTGCGGCCGATCAGGTAGGCCTGCTGGACGTCGGTGAGCGGGAAGGGGTCCAGGCGGTGTTCCGGCCGCGGCCGCACGGTCTCCGCCGCGGAGTCGCGACGCAGCTGTTCGATGATCTCCGGTTTGGCGTCGAGCAGGGCCGCGCGCCGGTCCTCGGTCAGCGCTCCCTTGGGGGCGCGGAACCTGAGCCGCCCCTCCTCCTCCCACAGTCTGATCCCCGCCGACTCCATGTCGGCGATCAGTCCGCGTACGGCAGGTGCCTGAGTCACAGCTCGCCCTCTTCCGTGTCGGGGGTGTCGTCGATCGCCGCGGCGCAGTCCGCGATGGTGGGGGCGGCGAAGAAGCGCCGCAGGGTCACCTCCACGCCGAGCCGCCGCCTGGCGGCCTCCGCGAAGCGGGTGGCGAGCAGGGAGTCGCCTCCCAGGGTGAAGAAGCTCCGGCTGCGGCCCGGCGCGGGGATCTCCAGGAGTTCCGCCCAGATCTCGGCGAGCCGCCGTTCCAGTCCGGGCCGCGGCGGATCGTCGTCGGGCGGGGGTTCGAGGGCGGTGGCGAGCGCGGTTCTGTCGATCTTCCCGTTCGCGGTCAACGGGAACCGATCCACCGCCGAGATCACCGACGGAACCGCATACCCCGGCAACCGATCCGCCAACA
>NZ_CDRNDK010000389.1:0-6047 GCF_977012225.1 Planomonospora algeriensis
CGCCGGCCGAGCCGTACGGCGGGCGCGCCAGGGTGGGGGCCTGGCCGGTCGCCTGGCCGATGGCCTCCTGGGCCTGGGACAGCTGGTGGGCGGCCCTGCCCGGGGGCAGCGAGGCGAGGTCGCGGTGGGACCAGGTGTGGTTGGCGACCAGGTGCCCCTCCCGGCTCATCCGGCCGAGCAGGTCGGGACGGGCGACCGCGTTCGAGCCGGTGACGAAGAAGGTGGCCCTGGCGCCGCGGGCGGCCAGGGCGTCCAGCAGCTCGCCGGTGGCCGGGCCCGGCCCGTCGTCGAAGGTCAGCGCGATGCACTTGACCGCCGCGCAGTCCACGGTGCCCGCCCGGGTGCGTCCGCGCCGGGGGCCTGCCGGCGGCCGCGGCCTTGATGGACTCCTTGATGGATTCGGCGGTGGGCGTCGAGACCGGCAGCCGCCCGGCGCGCACGGCCGCGGCCTGGGCCCGCAGGCCGGTGGGGGAGAGCAGGGCCTCGCTCCGGGCCGCCGGTACGGCGACCGCCACCCGGCCGAGCGAACCGGCGGCCACCTGGTAGTCGTCGAACTCCACGACGAGCGCGCCGTGCCGGTTGAAGCCGATGGAGTCGAAGAGCCGCGCGTCCGCCCGGACGGCGGCGGCGTCCACGCCGGGCCCCCGGCCGGCCAGCTCCTCCCGGACCAGGCCGGCCAGCGAGGCCAGCGCGGGAGGGCCGGAGAGCAGGCCGGCGGAGTCCACTGCCAGCCCCTCCACCCGGTCGTACCAGACGGTGGTCCTGGACTCGCGCCAGCCGGACTGGGTGAGTTCGCCGATGCCCAGCCGTACCCCGACGACCTGCTCGGTCGCGGCGGGCAGCCGCCAGTCCACGTTGAACTCGGGGCGGGCGCTCCCGTCCGGTCCGGCCGGCCGGGTGGCGGTCGCGGTGAACCGGTCGAGCCGCTCGGTCACCACGGAGCGGAGTCGCTCGGTGAGGCGGGGCGCGTCGGCCAGGACGGGGTAGACGACGTGCACGTTCCGTCCGCCGGAGCCGCCGCCGGAGTCGCCGTCGGTGACGGTGGCCGTGGTCAGGCCGCGGACCCGGGAGGGGTCGGCGTACTCGACGAGCGTGGGCTCAGAAGGGATCAGATGATCCGCCGCGTGGGAGGGGGTGGTGGAGCCGCAGCCGATCATGGCTACGGTGAGTAGCGCCACCCCGCCGACGAATCGCTTTCTGTGCATGCATGTCACCGTAGGGGGGGAATGGCCTTGTTTACCTTTTCTTGGTACTACCGGGGAGCAGGCTTTGGCCGATTCAGGTTTGACCGCTCCGTTCGGTGACGAGGCATGTCGGATCCGTCAGCATCCGGAGCCCGGGACCTCCGTACGGCGGGTCCCCGAGAGGAGATCGATTGGACGGCTACTTCGGTTCCTACGCGGTGGTCTTCGCGCTGTTCGCGATCGGGGTGGCGATCTTCGCCGGCGGGCTCCTGGCCAACCGGCTGCTCCGCCCGCACCGGCCGACGGCCGAGAAGCTGACCACCTACGAGTGCGGCGTCGACCCGGTGGGCGAGGGCTGGGCCCAGTCCCAGGTGCGCTACTACGTCTTCACCTACCTGTACGTGGTCTTCGCGGTGGACGCGGTCTTCCTCTTCCCCTGGGCGACGGTCTTCGCCGCACCCGGCTTCGGCATGACCACGCTGGTGGAGATGCTGGTCTTCCTCGGCTTCATCGCGCTCGGCATCCTGTACGCCTGGCGCAAGCGGGTACTCGCCTGGACGTGACCCGCGGGAGGAGAATGGACCCATGGCGGATCTCCCGATGCCCACCGTACGGCCGGCGGTGGGGCCGGTCTCGCGACTGGCCCCCAAGCCCATGCGCTTCGTCCTCAACTGGGGGAGGCGCTACTCGCTCTGGGCGTTCAACTTCGGTCTCGCCTGCTGCGCGATCGAGTTCATCGCCACCTCGATGAGCCGGCACGACTTCATCAGGTTCGGGGTGATCCCGTTCGCCAACGGCCCCCGGCAGGCCGACCTGATGATCGTCTCGGGCACCGTCACCGACAAGATGGCCCCGGCCGTCAAACGGCTGTACGAGCAGATGCCCGAGCCGAAGTACGTCATCTCCTTCGGCGCCTGCTCCAACACCGGCGGCCCCTACTGGGACTCCTACTGCGTGACCAAGGGCGTCGACCAGATCATCCCGGTGGACGTCTACGTCCCGGGCTGCCCGCCCCGGCCCGAGGCGCTGCTGCACGGCATCATGAAGCTCCAGGAGAAGATCGCCGCCGAGCACCTGGGCGACCGCTACGCCCCCGAGGGCGGGCGCGGGTGAGCGGGCGGGCGGACCTCTCCGCGATCGAGGAGCGGTACGGCTCCCGCGTCCGGGTGTCGGAGTCGTTCGGCGAGACCACGGCGGACGTCGAGCCCGGCGACTGGACCGGCCTGCTGGAGGCGGCCCGCGACGGGGGCCACGTGTTCCTCGACTGGCTGACCGGGGTCGACGAGCCGCCGGAGGGCTTCGCGGTCGTCGCCTGCGTCTACGACCCGGACGCCCGCTCGCGCCTGCTGCTGCGCACCCGGGTGCCGCGCGAGGACCCCCGGCTGCCCACCGCGACCGGCGTGTTCCGGGGCGCGAACTGGCACGAGCGCGAGACCTTCGAGATGTTCGGCGTGGTCTTCGAGGGCCACCCGAACCTCGTCCCGCTGCTGCTGCCGGACGGCTTCGAGGGCTTCCCGCTGCGCAAGGACTTCGTGCTGGCCTCGCGGGTCGCCAAGGCCTGGCCGGGGGCGAAGGAACCGGGCGAGTCGGATCACGGCTCCCCGAGCCGCCGCAAGACCCTCCCGCCCGGCGTGCCCGCGGACTGGGCGCGCGACGGCCGGGCCGAGGGGCGTTCCGAGACGGAGGCGTGATGCTCACCGAGGTGCTCGACGCCGCCGTCCGGCTGGTCGTGATCGTCGCGGTCTTCCTCGTGCTCCCGCTGGTCGCCGGGCAGATGGAGCACAAGGTGATGGCGCACATGCAGGCCCGGCTCGGGCCGATGTACGCCGGGGGCTTCCACGGCTGGGCCCAGCTGATCGCCGACGGGGTGAAGTTCCTGCAGAAGGAGGACGTGATCCCGGCCGCCGCCGACCGCCGGGTCTTCGCCGTGGCCCCGGCCGTGGCGCTGGTGCCGTACCTCGTGGTGATGGTCGTGATCCCCGTCGGGCCCGGCCTGGTCGGGGTGGACCTGGACGCCGGGCTGTTCTTCGTGCTGGCCGTGATGGGGGTCGGCGTGCTCGGCTCGATCATGGCCGGCTGGTCGTCGGGGAACAAGTACTCCCTGATGGGCGGGATGCGCTCGGCCGCGCAGCTGATGTCCTACGAGCTGCCGCTGGTGCTGGCCGCCTCCAGCGTCGCGATGGCGGCGGGCACGCTCTCCCTGCCGGGCATCGTGGCGGCCTGGCAGTGGTGGTGGCTGCCCTGGCAGGCGGTCGGCGGCGTGGTGTTCTTCGTCGCGGGACTGGCCGAGCTGCGCCGCCCGCCGTTCGACATGCCGATCGCCGAGTCCGAGATCATCATGGGCCCGATGACGGAGTACACCGGGATCCGCTTCGCCCTGTTCATGCTGGCCGAGTACGCCGGGATCATCGTGCTCTCGGCGCTGACGAGCGTGCTCTTCCTGGGCGGCTGGCACGGGCCCCTGCTGCCCGGCCCCGTGTGGCTGCTGCTGAAGGTGTTCGCCCTGGTGTTCGTGGTGATCTGGATCCGGGTGAGCTATCCCCGGCTGCGCGAGGACCAGCTGCAGCGGCTCGCCTGGACCGGCCTGGTGCCGCTGGCGCTGGTGCAGCTCCTGCTCACCGGGGTCGTCAGGGTCACGGCCGGATGACCGCCCCGCCCGCCGGGGTACGGCTGGAGCCAGGCGACCATGCCGTAATCGGGGTTGCGGCCGGGTGACCGGCCCGCCCGGGGATTCCGGGCGGGGCGGTCACCGCACGACGGGTCATTGCACGATGCGCAGCATGATGTCGGCGGCGGTGGGCCGGTTGGCGGGGTTCTTCTCCAGGCAGGCGGCGGCCAGCGGGCGCAGGGAGGCGGGCAGCACCGAAAGGTCCGGCTGGTGGTTGATCACCCGGTTGAGGATCGCCGGGATGGTGTCCGAGCCGAAGGCGGTGCGGCCGGAGGCGGCGTAGATCATGGTGGACGCCCAGCTGAAGACGTCGGTCTCCGGGCCGACGTGCCCGCCGGCGAGCTGCTCGGGGGACATGTAGGCGGGGGTGCCCATGACGCTGGAGGTCACCGTGACCTGGTCGAGCGCGCGGGCGATGCCGAAGTCGATCACCCGGGGGCCGTCGGCGCCGATCAGCACGTTGGCCGGTTTGAAGTCCCGGTGCACCACGCCCGCCTTGTGGATCGCGGCCAGCGCGCCGGCGGTGGCCAGGGCCAGCCGGGTCAGCCCGTCCTCGCCGCGCGGCCCCTGGTCGCGGACGAGCTGCTCCAGCGACATGCCGTCCACGTACTCGCTGACGACGTAGGCCTGGTCGTCGTTGATGTTCACGTCGAGCACCCGGGCGGTGGAGAAGGTCGCCACCCGGCGCGTCGCCTCCACCTCCCGCAGGAACCGGTCCCGGGCCGCCTGGTTGCCGGTGAACCGCTCGTGCAGGACCTTGATCGCCACCTTCTGCCCCTGCGGGCTGAGCGCGAGGTGGACCGTCCCCTGCCCGCCCCGGCCCAGGGTGTCGATCACCCGGTACGGGCCGATCCACTCGGCGGGCCGGTCGGACTGCGCGAAGGTCCTGTTCACGTTCGTGTTCGAGTGCTGCGGGCTGTACAGCGTGTGCTGCGCGTGCTGCGGGCCGGGCGGCGGGACCGGCGTGTAGGGGCCGGGGCCGGGACCGTGGTGGAGCGGCGGCGCGGTGTGCTGCGGGTAGGCGGGCCGGTCGTACGGCGGGGCCACGGGGGCCATGGGGGTCATGGTGTGCGGGTGCGGGTGCGGACCCGGGTGCGGCGCGGGGGCGACCGGGGGGTGGTAGGGCGCCCCGGTGAAGGAGGGCTGCTCCCGGAAGACCGAGCCGCGGATGATCAGCGCGTGGCCGAGCCCGCCGAACCAGGAGCCGAGCAGGCCGACCGTGGTCAGGGCGTCCAGCCAGGCCGGGGCCAGGTCGGTGTCCCCGTAGACCTGCACCTCGATGAGGAACACCCCCACCCCGAGAGCGTAGAGGGCGGTGGCGAAGGTGAGCGGGACGCTCCGGAGCCGCCGGGCGGCGTGCCCCATGATGAACGGGGTGCCGAGGCCGCAGGTGAACAGGGGGACCAGCGCCCACACCACGCTCCATCCGGTGGTGGACGGAGCGGGTTTCTGCGACGGGTGCCAGGCGGGGCCGTACTGCTGGGACATGGCCGGAACAATACGTACATCTGAAGGCGCTCGCAGTCCCTCCACCGGTTGATCTCCGTAAGGGCCCGGCGACTCGAACACACAGTCTGTGGACAACGGCTGTGGATAACTCACGGAATCTGTGGACGGAGTCTTCGAATTCTTCCGTGTCTTCGACGGGACCGCCGCATTCCCGCGGGACCGCCGGTGCGTCATGATGTTCAAGTGGCGCGAATCCCGGGAGTAGGACTGGTGAAGGGGCTGTCCATCACCCTCCGGCACATGCTGAGCCGGTCGGTGACACAGCAGTACCCCGAGGTCAGGCCGGATCTTCCGGCGCGGAGCCGGGGGGTGATCGCGCTCGTCGAGGAGAACTGCACGGTGTGCATGCTCTGCGCGCGCGAGTGCCCCGACTGGTGCATCTACATCGACTCCCACAAGGAGACCCTGCCCGCGCCCGAGGGCGGCCGCCCGCGCGCCCGCAACGTGCTCGACCGCTTCGCCATCGACTTCTCCCTCTGCATGTACTGCGGGATCTGCATCGAGGTCTGCCCCTTCGACGCGTTGTTCTGGTCCCCGGAGTTCGAGTACGCCGACGGCGACATCCGCAACCTCCTCCACGAGCGGGACCGGCTGGCCGGCTGGGTGCAGACCGTCCCGCCGCCCCCGGCCCACGAGCCCAACGCCGACCCGCCCAAGGAACTCGCGGCGGCCTCCCGCCCCGCCCG
>NZ_CDRNDK010000390.1:0-6028 GCF_977012225.1 Planomonospora algeriensis
TGGGGAAACGGATCGAGAGCGATCTCGGCACCGCGCCCCAGGCCGACTCAACAAGTGCAGACCGGGCAGGCCCAGTTCCTTGACCACGTCCACCCAGCGCGTGCGGGTGTTGAAGCCACTGCGCCGCAGCGGACCGCCCTTGGCCCCCGGGAACAGCAGCGCCCCCGGCTCGTCGCGGACGTAGGTGGCGACGTGCTCCCGCAGAGCCGGGACGATGCCCTTCGGGATGCCGACCACCCGCCGACCGGCTTTGGACTTGGGCGGGCCGAGGACCAGGCCGCCGGTCGAGCGTTCGATGTAGGCCGCGCGGACGCGCACCGTTCCCGCGTCGAGGTCCACGTCTGTACGGCGGAGCGCGCTCACCTCGCCCCATCGCAGACTCGCGAAGGTGGCCAGCAGCACCAGGGCGCGGAATCGCCGGTCATGGGTGCAGTCGGCTCGGCCGTCCATGCCCATCCTCCACAGCGCCCGCTCGGCGTCGGTGCGGCTGGTGAAGGTCTCCGGATGGGTCCGCATCTCGCCGTGCCGCTGGAAGCGGAGCCGGTAGGCGTTCTCCTTGAGCTTGCGCACGTTGCCGACCGGTCGGCGGCCCACCAGGTCGGCCAGCTCGAAGACCTGGGCCACGGTCAGCACCGGCCGCTCCTGGGCGTGCTCGTCGCCGGCCCCGCGGATCCGGCACGGGTTGCGCGCGATGATGTGGTCCTCTTCGGCGGCCGTCATCAGTACGGCCCTCAGCAGGCGGTACGCCTTGGCCGCCACGGAGACCGAGACCCCGTTGCCGAGCAGGTCGGCCCGCCACTGCCGGATCATGGCGGTGGAGAGCTTCCCTACGGCCGTGTTGCCGAGATGCGGGGTGATGTGCTTCCCGAGCAGCCAGCGGTAGAGGTCCACGGTGCGGGGGCGCAGGCCCGGCCGCTGGGAGATCCACGTCTCGGCGTAGTCCTGGAGCTTGATCTTCCCCCGGTCCGGATCCGTCCACTCCCCCGAGATCATCCGCGCCTCGATCAGGGTGAGCGCCCGTTCGGCGTCGCCCTTGCGCTCGTAGGTCTCCGGAGCCGTACGCCGTCTCCCGTCCGGTCCCAGATAGCTCGCCTGGAAGCGTCCGGACGGGAGCTGACGGATGTTGCCGAAACGGCGATGGTTCGGCTTGTTGCCCTTGGCCATCAGGCGGCCCTCCCGGTGACGTCGGAGGCCGCCAGGGGTTCGACCGTCCCGGCGGCGATGAAGGCGAGCAGGGCCGACTCCCGGATGCGGACGTGTCGGCCGATCTTCACGAACTCGATCCGGCGTTCCGCGATCAATCGGCGGACGAAGCGCTCGGAAGTGTGCAGCAGTGCGGCGGCCTCATGGGCCTTGAGAAGTTCGTCCAATGGGTTCTCCCGTCAGGCGGCCAGTGAAATTGCCGAAAGATCTTGTTGTCCCGTCGCTCTCGCCTCCGCCTGCTGCATGGCCCTGCGCCACCGCTGGCGTTCGGAGATCTGTCTGAGCAGGCGACGGGCACGGGGCAGCAGGTCGGGGTCACCGGCCACGACCGGCCGCCAGGCGTAGCGGTCGGCGGGCTGGTCGTCGGTGAGGCCGAGCGCTTCCATCACCCAGGCCCGCCGGTCGGCCTTGTGCTCCCGGAGGGTCTTGCCGGACCACTTGCGGGAGACCAGGACGCGGCGGCCCGCGTAGCCGAGGTGTTCGGGCTTGTGCGCCTTGGACCGGCAGGCACCGGGCCGCATGCCCGCCTTGGCGTTCTTGGGCTGCACGCCGTACCGGAGCCAGTTCGGGCAGGTCGGCGCGCACGGCTCGTAGCGCAGCACGTCGGCCAGGCGCTGCACGTGGCGCCGCTGGGCGTCGGTCTCCGGAGCGTGGCACTCGCCGACCGACTTGGTCAGGTACTTGCCGAGGTAGCGGATGCACTGGTCAGCGTCCGGGGTCCCGGCGAGCACGCCCTGAACGTCCACCTGGACGCCGAAGCGCAGGACGTGGAACGGCTCCGCGTCCTCGTCGGCGTCAAGCCGGTCGAGTGCCTGTTCCCAGGTGGGCAGCAGCTCCCCCGTCACCGGGTCGAGGTAGTCGCCGGCCTGCCGATCCGGGTACGGCTCCGCCCGCTCGGGCCGCTCCACCCAGACAGGCAGGTGGTCGCCCTCGAAGACGACCGTCTCGACCGGGGGCCACCACACCTGGTGGTAGGTCGCGGCGGCGATGGCCTTGACCTCCCTGCGCGGCAGGGTGCCCCGGATCGCCATGTGCAGGTGCGGGGCGAGCCGCCGCTGTGGTTCGACGGAGGAGAAGTACTGCACGTCATAGCCCGCCACGCGCCGAAGGTTCTGCACGAACCGGTCGACGAGCTTGGAGAAGTGCAGCGCGTCGCGGGCCGCCCGGACGTAGTCGTAGGTGTCCGGGTCGACGGGGGTGCCGTCCTGCCGGACCCTGCCGTAGCCGGGCAGGGTGAGCGTGACGAACAGCGACGGCCGGTAGGTCTTCCCGTCCGGAGCCGTGAAGGTCTGCCCCACGGTCCGGGCCTCACGGGTCCGCCTGGGCAGGTCGGGGGCGTCCTGCCGCCGCCGGGTCGAGCGGGTGCGCTTGGGCCGATCGTCGGGCAGGACCTCGCCGCGGACCCCGGCCGCTCTGATCTGGGCGTCCAGGTCGGAGATGACCGCGTCGAGGTCGGCGGTGGAGTCGCCGGCCTCTTCCATCCGGTCCCGCGCCGCCTGGAGGTCCGCCCGCTGTTCGACGAGCCGCCGCTGTTCCTCGCCGGGATCGCTCTTGACGACGACCGGCTCGTGGTCGAGGTGCCAGCCCTCCCGGCACTGGGCCATGCGGAGTTGCCGGTTCCGCTTGGCGCAGGCCGGGCACTTGCTCTCCAGGGTCGCGCCGCACGGCACGTCGACGATCTCGGCCCTGCCGGTCGCCAGGTCGATCCGCTTGAGCGGCACGGGCCGGATGCAGACGCCGTTCTGTACGGCCACCGCCTCCAGGACCTCCAAGGCGGAGGGCAGGACGGTCTTCACCAGCCGGGCCGGGGACGCGGGGAGCGTGGTCTCTGCTTCGGTCATCCGCACTCTCCGATCTCCGGGAAGGCGAGCGCCCGCTGTCCGCACTCCTGGCACTCGACCAGGCCCCGGACGGGGTCGAGCCAGAGCGCGTTGAGGGTGCCGCAGATCGAGCAGCGCAGGTTGTCGAGGAAGTGGGCCAGGGTCACGCGGCCTCACCTCTGACGAAGTCGCGGGCCATGGCGCGGATGTCGGCGTCGGAGACGTAGGCCGCGCGGACCCGGATCAGGTCGGGGCTGGTTTCGAGCCGGACGAACCCGACGCCCGCGCCCTGCTCCGGGATCGGCGAGATGTGGTCAGCCAGCGCGCCCCGGTCGCGGGCACCGTCGCCGAGGACCATGTCCACCTGTTCGGACTCGTCGAGCCGGAGCGCGATCTTGTCGGGGAAGAGGTTGCGGATGTTCATGACCTCCTTGCGCGGGTCCTGGAGAGCCGCCAGGACGCCGACGCCGACCGCCCGGCCCTGTGTGGTCAGGGTGGCGAGCGCGGCCGTGATGCGCTGCCGTAGTCCCTTGTCCGACTGGTAGGCGGTCAGGAACGCGACCTCGTCGACGATCACCAGGACGAACGGGTCATCCACGGTCGGGATGTGGTTGCGCTGATTCCCGGCGAAGCGACCCGCCCGCTCCTGCATGACCGAGACCGCCTCGTCGAGCAGGTCGGCGCACTCCTTGGGAGAAGCCGCGTACCGGTCGCCGAAGACGGCCCGGCCGTAGGACAGTTCCATGAGTTTGGGGTCCAGCGCCCACAGCTCTACCAGCCCGGCCCGGACGGCGGGGAGGAGCCCGCGGATCGCCGACCAGATGACGGAGCCCTTGCCCGCCCCGGTGGCCCCGGCGACCAGGACGTGAGTCCCGTGGACCTTGAGCCGCCACGGCTGCCCGTTCTCCTGCTTGCCGACCTCCACCGGGCCGACTGACGGCGTCTCGGCGATGGGGACGGCCGGGAGCGGTACGGCCAGCGGATCGCACCGGGGGAAGGTGAGCAGCAACCGGCCGGCGTGGGCCACGGTGACCCGGCAGGAGACCGCTCCGAAGCCGTGGGCGAGGTGTTCGGTCCGGTCGGCCCAGTCCTTGACGGCCTGCCCGCTGAGCATCTTCACGGTGACCACGTCGGCCCATGAGGTGCAGGTGACCTTGAGCAGGCGGGGCAGGCAGTCGCGGCCCCGGAGGTGACGGCCGAGCCCGGAGATCATCATCACCGGTTGCCAGTGCCGCCGGTAGACCCAGACCAGCCGCCACCAGGCCAGCAGCCGCCAGCCGATCCAGGCGTTGAAGGTCGGCCGGTCGAACAGCGCCCAGGGGACGAGGACGAAGAGGGGGATCGTGACCGCGACCAGGGTGACGCGCCAGCCGTACAGCCAGCCGAGGACGGCGGGGGCGGTGAGCACGGCCAGGGCGATCGGGTGACGCCAGATGAGCCGGACGAGGCCGGCCAGGAACCGCCAAGCGAAGATGACGATGGTGATGATCGCTGGGGTCTGGACGACGGCCGGGCGGAAGACGACGGCGGTGTCAGGGGTGGTGGAGACGAGGGTACGGGCCTCGTCTCCGGGCAGCTTCTTGAACATTAGACTTCAGCTCTCTCTTGAATCGCATCTGGGGAGACGAGGGGCCGCCGGAAGGACCAGTTCCAGCGGCCCCGTTTCCATGTCAGGCCGCGAGGCCCGTGCCGTCGGGCATGCCGTGGAAGGAGCGTTCGACCGAGCGGGCGAACGTCTGGGCCTCACGGGCGAGCTGGCGGGCGAACTCGACGTCGGCGGCGGTCACCCGGTCGCTGGCTGTGGTGGTGACCAGGACCGAGACGGCCCCGAAGTCGAGCGCCAGGACCGGCGTGCGGGCCGGGTAGGGGTGGCTGGTCGCGCGGGCGCCCCGGCCGGTGTTGAGGTTGATGATGCTGACGCGGTGGTTCCTACGACGGGTCATCAGGCGGCGTCCTTCGCGGTGGTGGCGGTGGCGGGCTTGGCGGGAGCGGTACCGGTGCGCGGGGCGCGCATCTCGCGGACCTTGATCGAGTAGGCGAGGCGTCCGGTGCCGTTGACGTAGGGCGTGACGGTGACGTGGTCGAACTCGACCGGAGTGAAGGGCAGGCCCGGCATGGGAGCCGGGGGCACCGGCTGGACCGGGGCGAGGATCTTGACGGCGACGGTCTTCTGTCCGGGCTTGACGGCCGGGTCGGCGTCCATGACCGCGACCTGCCACACCAGCTCTCCGGTGGACTTGTCACGGGCCTGGACGAACCGGCCGTTGGTCGAGGCGTCGAAGTCCTTGACCGCCTCGACCTCCCCGACGACGTAGCAGCCGTGCGGGAAGACCTGGGCGAAGGTGACGGGGGTGGGGCCTTGCAGAGCCATGACGGTTTCCTCCTGTCGAGTGATATGCACTTAACCTATCAAGTGAATTGAGAGTACGGCGGATCAACTTGGTAGGTCAAGTACCTAGGCGAAATTGCCGTGGACAAGCGAGGGCCGGGTGCAACGACTCGATGTCAGTTGCTGCTCCACCCCTGGCCGCTGCCGGGACATTGGAGCGAAAATCCAGATCATGAGGTCAGAGGTTGCGAAGCTACGGCTCTGGAGCGGTATCGCCCTGACCGGTTTGGCCCTGGTCTGGCTGCTGGTCCCTCCAGTCTTGCTCGTCAAAGGGATCGCGGCAGGCTGGGACCGCCCCGTCGATCGGGGGTATGCGTCTCAGCTCATGACGGCTGCTGGACTCGTGATGGTCGGGGTTCCTTCGGTGGCAGCAGTCCTCGCATGGCAGAGCGGCCGAAAGGTCGCCATGTGGCTGTTCGGCACCGGGCTAATCTTGTCCCTGCTGATCGTCCTAGCCTTCATCGCGAGCGACTAGACCGGCCTGACCTTACCTCTCAGCGCGTCGGAACCATGCCCTACTGTGCTGAATACGATGTGGTTGCGAACGGCCACGGTAAGTGACGGTGATCTGGATTCCTCTACCCTGTCGCCGTGCCCACCGACATCTACGGCTTCA
>NZ_CDRNDK010000391.1:0-6020 GCF_977012225.1 Planomonospora algeriensis
CCGCGCCGGCGAGCGCGAGCGCCGCGGTGTGCTCGTCGATCGCCCGCGCCGGGTCGCCCAGCGCCAAGGCCGCCTCGCCCAGCCCGTTGAAGGCCGAGGCCTCGTCGCTGCCGTTGCCCATGGCCCGGTAGAGCTCCCCGGCCAGGCGATGGCGGGCCATCGCCTCCTCGGCCCGGCCCTGCTGCCGGAGGGCCGAACCGAGGTGGTTGAGCACCCGGGCCTCGCCGAGCCGGTCGCCCTCCTTCCGGTAGAGGGCCAGGGCGAGGTCGAGATGGCGCCGGGCCTCCTCGTGGCGGCCCGTCTGGACCAGGATCATGCCGAGGTCGGCGAGGACGAACCCCTCCCGGGACCGGTCGCCGGCGATCCGGGTGAGGTCGAGCGCCTCCTTGAGGTGTTTCTCGGCGCCGGTGCTCTCACGGCGGCGCCAGGCCACGTTGCCCAGGGCGTTGAGCGCGAGCGACCTCTCGTGCGGGTCCTCGCAGACCGCGAGTGCCTGGTGGGCGAAGGCCTCCGCCTGCTCGTAGTCGCCGCGCCGCCAGTGGGTCCAGGACAGGTCGGCGAGCGCGCGGCCCGGCGGCATGGCGTGCTCCCCGAGCGCACGGCTCCGCCGCAGTGCGATGGTGTGCAGGGTCAGGGCGTCGTCATGATGGGCCCGGCGGTCGAGATAGGGGCTCAGGGCCACGGCGAGGTGGCTGATGCACACCTCGGGCCCGTGGACCACGGTCGCGATGATGTTGGAACGCTCGGCGTCGAGCCAGCCGACGGCCTCCGCCGTACCGCCGATGGGCTCCACGGGCGTGATCTGGGGCGGCATGTTCGGCCGGTCGGGGACGCTGTGGGGGAACAGCCGCTTGACCGCCGAGCGGGACCGGTGCAGGTAGTGCAGGAGCAACCGTATGAGCGCGCCGCCGTCCGCGCCGTCGCTCGCGTCGCCGTCCGTGTCACTGTCCGTGCGGTGGTCCGCGTCGCCGTTCGCGTCGCCGTCCGCACCGTTGTTCGTGCCGCCGCCTCCGGCGAGGGAGCGGGCGTGCTCGCGCAGCAGGTCGTGGAGGGTGTAGCGGCCCGGCTCATGCTGCAGGAGCATGTGCGCGTCCAGGAGGTTCTCCAGCAGCTCCTCGGCCTCGAACACCGAGACGCCGGCGAGGGCCGCCGCGGCGTGCGGTTCGATGTCCTGGCCGGGGACCAGGCCGAGCAGCCGGAACATGCGCTGCTCCGCCGTACCGAGCTGCTCGTAGGAGACCGTGAACGCCGCCGCGACGCTCCGTTCGGGCGTCGCGAGCTCGGCGAGCCGCCGCCGCTCGTCCTGCAGGCGGCCGGCCAGGTAGGACGCCGTCCAGCGGGGCCGGTGCTGCAGACGCGCGGCGGAGATCCGGATGGCGAGCGGGAGGTACCCGCACAGCTCCAGCACCTCCCGTACGGCCTCCGGCTCGGCGGTGGCCCGCTCGCCCACGATGCTCCCGAAGAGCGCGACCGCGTCGTGGGGCGGCAGCACCTCCACCGACAGCGCGTGCGCGCCGTCCAGGCCGATCAGCCGCCTCCGGCTGGTGATCAGCAGGAGGCTGTCGGAGACGCCGGGGAGCAGCGGACGCACGTGCTCGCCGTCCGCCGCGTTGTCGAGGACGGCGATGACGCGGCGCCGCGCCAGCTCGGCACGCCACAGGGCGCTCCGCTCGCTCTCCGCCACCGGGATGTCGGTCAGGCCGAGCTGCCGCAGCAGGACTTCGAGCGCGGCGGAGGCCGGGAGCGGATCCCGGCCCGCGGTGTGCGCCCGCAGATCGATGAAGAGCTGGCCGTCCGGGAAACGGTCGGCCAGGCGGTGGGCGGCGCGTACGGCGAGCGCGGTCTTGCCGATGCCGGCCATGCCGTCGATCGTCACGATCGTGCGCCCCCGCTCCGCGACCAGCCGGTCCAGCTCGGCGGTACGGCCTGCGAAGTCGGGAATGTCATAGGGCAGAAAGTTCGACCGGACCGCAGCCCCGCCCGTGACCTGGCCCGTGACCTGACCTGTGGCCCGATCCTCGGCCGTGACCTGGTCCGCGGCCTGGGCTTCGGTCGCGGCCTGGTCTGCGGCCCGGTCCTCGGCCGTGCCCCGGCCTCCGGCTCGGCCCTCGGCTTCGTTCCGGCCCCTGAACTTGAGCGCGGGGGCGTCGGTCAGAACCGCCTGCTCCAGCTCGACGAAGGCACGGCCGGGATCGAGACCCTGCTCCTCGGCGAGAGCCGTACGGTACGACCGGGCCGCGACGAGGGCGTCGGCCTGCCGTCCGGAGCGGTGCAGGGCCAGGACGAGCTGGCCGACGAGCCGTTCCCGCAGTGGCTGGGCCGCCACGTGGCCGGCCAGTTCGTCGAGCACCCGGTCGTGGTGACCCGTGTCGAGCTCGGCCTCCATGAGGCGCTCGACCGCGGTCAGCCGGCGGTCGTCCAGCAGCGCGCGGGCGCCTGCGCGTAGGAGGCGTGCACGTCGGCCAGGGCGTCGCCGTTCCACAGCTCCAACGCGTCCCGGAACCGGCCCGCCGCGACCAATTCGGTGAAGTCCTGCACGTCGAGCCGGGCGGGCCCGGGGAGCGCGACGTAGCCGCCCGGCCGGGTCTCGAGGACCTGATCGGCGCCGACGCCGCGGAGCGCCCTGCGCAGGCGGTGATCGTGGCGTGGATCTGCGACCGGGCGGTGTCCGGCCGGTCGTATCCCCATACGGCGTCGATCAGCTTCTCCATGCTGATCACCCGACCGGCGTTGAGCAGCAGGTAGGCGAGCACCGCACGGTGCCGCGGAGCGATGCCCCGCACCGCGTCGCCGTCGGCGAGCACCTGCACCGGACCCAGGAGCGTGAAGCGGATCCCCACGTGTAGCCCTTCCATCGTTGACGCATCGCGAACCTATCAATCCGGGCGGACATCCTCATTTCCGTCGGCAAGACGCCGAGACGCCGAGAAGCAGTCGTCGGCGGGACACCACGTCGGAGGAGCGAGCACGATGCAAGCACGGATGAAGAACCCCGCCATGATCGTCCCGGCCGCGTTGCAGCCGATCCAGGACCTGGCCAAGGCCGCCCGCTCGCAGGGCGTCCCCGAAGAGCTCCTGGAGATGGTGCACCTGCGGGTCAGCCAGATCAACGGCTGCAGCTTCTGTGTGGACGCGGGCCTGAAGAACCTCAGGAAGCTGGGCGAGAGCGACGAGCGGATCGGCCTGGTGTCCGCCTGGCGCGAGGCGCCGTACTACACCGACGCCGAGCGGGCCGCCCTGGAACTCGCCGAGGCCGCCACCCGGCTGGCCGACCGCGCCGACGCGGTGCCCGACGAGGTCTGGGACGCGGCCGCCGACCACTTCGACGAGCGGCAACTCGCCTCGATCCTCCTGCTGATCGCCGTGACCAACCTGTTCAACCGCCTCAACGCCCCCATCCGGCAGATCGCCGGCACCTGGTGAAGGAGTCCTCCATGTCCGCTGTCCGATCCCACACCTACTCGGTCGACCCCGCCGACCTCGAGGAGTTCCTGGCCCGCCGGGCCTCACTGATCGGCACCGTCCGGGAGACGCATCCGGGACTGACGAGAGCGCTCCTGGTCGAACTGGACGACGGCACGTACAGCGACACCTGGCACTGGGAGAGCGGCGCGCAGATGGGCGCCGCGCTCGCCGCCATCGCCATCTTCCCGGAGGCCCCGCTGACCATGGCGCTCACCAAGGACGCGACGGCGCAGAACGGTCAGGTCGTCGACGAGCGCTGAGCCCCCGCCGGGACGCCGCGGCCGACTGTCCGGCCGCGGCGGTGGGCCGCGGTGGCGGGGCCCATCGACCGGCGGCGCGGAGTGCCCCTGGGAGCCGTGGATCCGGCCCCGCCGCGAGGTGGCGGGACCGGATCCAGAGCCCGTGCGCCATCCTGGAAGGATCACCCGCACATCCCCGCTTTCCGCAGGAGCCGCCGATGTCCGTCCGTCGGATCGTCCCCAACATCCAGTCCGAAGCCCCGGGGGAGAACGCGGAGTTCTACGGCCTCCTGGGGCTGGAGGAGGTCATGAACCACGGCTGGATCATGACCCTCGCCTCCCCTTCCGCTCCCGAGGCGCAGGTCAGCATCATGGCCGCTGACAAGACGGCACCCGTCGCTCCGGACATGAGCATCGAGGTGGACGACGTCGACGCCGCCTACGCGGCCATGCTCGGCAGCGGCGCCGAGATCGTGCACCCGCTGCAGGACGAGGAGTGGGGTGTCCGCCGCTTCTTCGTCCGTGACCCGAACGGCCGCGTGGTCAACGTCCTGGGACACCGCTGACCGCGGAGATCCGCCGACGGCGGAACCCACGCTCGCCGCTTGGCCGTCTGGCCGTACGGCCTGCGGCTGTGACTCGAGGCCGGTCCCGGCAACGGAGAGCGGCTCCTTCCGGGAGAACTCCCGGAGTCGTCCAGGCAGTGCATCGGCATCCCCGTGACACTCTGCCCGACCTTCTCCGAAGCGTTCACCGGGACCTCGGTCGATGTCGATCACCAAGGCCGCCGAGTGCGTCGGCACCCTCGACCGGCTGTGGCCGGCACCCTGGATCGATCTCCTCGACCGACTCGAAATGACGTGCGCTGGACCCGCACGGTTCCTAACCTTCGCAGGTGCCCGTCAACCAGTACGTCTACTTCGCGCTGTCCAGCTACGACACCTCCGCGGCGGACATCACGGCCATCCTCGGGATCGAACCCGACGAGACCACCGTTCGCGGCAGCCGCATCGCTGATCCAAGCCATCCCGTCCCCGCAGTGCACCGCTGGAAGATCGTCTGCCGTGACCCCGAGCTCACCATTGACGAGCAGATCGCTCACGTCCCCCTCTGTGTCAGGCTTAACTGAGACCTCCCCGCCGAGGGGTGGGGGCTCATCACGCTTGAGAGAGCACGTCCACAGGCGAACAAACGGTGGACGGACTCGGGAGAGACCCACGATGAGCGCGGGCTGAAGCACAGAGCCAAGGACGACACCCGGGAGATCCCGATTCCTCCGGTCCTCGTCGCGCTCCTCCGAGAGCACATCGAGGCGTACGGCGCGGAGAGGGACGGCAGGCTCTTCCGCACGAGCAAGGGCCGCCCGTTCTCCTCCTCGGCGTACTCAGCCGTCTGGCAGGAGGCCCGTCGGGCGGCTTTCACTGCCGAGCAGGTCGCTTCCCCGCTGGCGGCCCGGCCGTACGATCTGCGGCACGCTGCGGTCTCGCTCTGGCTCAACGCAGGCGTACCGCCGACCGAGGTCGCCCAGCGGGCCGGCCACGGTGTAGATGTGCTCCTCCGCGTCTACGCCAAGTGCATCGAGGGGCAGCGAGCGCGCGCCAATGGGCAGATCTCCAGGGCGCTGGACACATGATCGGGTGACGTCCCGGAGCTCCTGATGGATGCCTCAGCACTGGAACTAGGGGGCGTATCGGACCGTTACGCTTAAAGATCCTTGGAGGAAACACCATCTCGGCGGGGGCGCTCAGTGCCTGACTTTGACGAGCTTTTGACCACTCCCATCCCCTTACCGTTCGGATGGGGCTCGCTGCCGTTCTGGTTCCTGCTCCTCACGGTGGTCTCTGGCGTAGGCGTAGTCCTTGGGGCGGTGCTGAAGGAGCCGACAGGCGGCAGCGAAGGCGGTCACAAGCATGATCATGCTGAGATGGCTGCACGTGGGAGCCTGCTGGGAGGCCGCGGGCAAGTCGCAGGCGTTATCGTCGCTTCATTCGCGATCGTCGTGAGTGTATGGATGGGGGTGGCGCAGTTAGAGGAGGAGATGCGACAGCAGGAGCAGCAGTCACGTGAAGAAGTGCAGCGGGAGGCGCAGCGGGCACAGCAAGCGAAGGAGCAGCGGGAAGAGGAAGTTATGCGTGAGCATGCCTCTTTCGTCAGACGCGTTGCTGTGTTGGCGTACCCAGATTCTGCAGGGATGAAGATCAAGGTTCGCAATGCTAACTCGGCTGCCGCCACAATCCTTGTTCTGTCGCGCGTAGCTGCTAAGAGGGAGTTTTGTTAGCTTTTGTTCCTGTTCATCGTGAATAGGCCGGGTTCCGG
>NZ_CDRNDK010000392.1:0-5999 GCF_977012225.1 Planomonospora algeriensis
TGGCCGACGTCTCCCTCAAGCTCATCGTTTTCAGCGGCGTGATCGCCTACCCGGCTGCGGCCTGGCTGGCCATGCCCCGCACTCCCCGGTGGCTGCTCGCCCTTTCGATTGCGCTGCTCCTGGCCGTTTACGTTTTCGCCTCCCTGTTTGCGGCCTGACGTCCATGCTCCACGCCGCCACCAGGCCGTGATCTCAGCATGCGCCCCGGTGAACACCTTCTGATCATCGGTGTTGCAGCCACGGTAAGAGCCCAGGGATCCCCTGATGGACGCCGTCCGCATCTCGCCTTCGTCCCGGGCCCGAGGCGGAAGTCCTGGGCCGGACGTGCGATGGGCCGATCCTTCCCGTCGGCGGGATGTCGGCTCCGGCTGCCATACTCGCCGCGATCATGAGGAGCGGGCCCGAGGAGAGCCGATGCGCGAGGTCATGCCCGAGGCGTATGCCTGGCAGGAACGGAACTGGGAGGAGATCTACACCGTCACCTTCGTCCGCGGCCTGGACGAGCGCGAGACGCTCCGGCGGTTCGGCGTCGCCGATGACGACATCGGGCCGGTGGACAACGAGGAGGTCATGGAGCGCATCGAGGAGACCGACGGCTGCTGCGACATGGTGCTGGCGGCCCGA
This sequence comes from Planomonospora algeriensis, assembly GCF_977012225.1. Taxonomy (NCBI): domain Bacteria; kingdom Bacillati; phylum Actinomycetota; class Actinomycetes; order Streptosporangiales; family Streptosporangiaceae; genus Planomonospora; species Planomonospora algeriensis. Next base: position 625 of record NZ_CDRNDK010000392.1, read on the forward strand.
TCCGGCGACTGGACGATCGCTTTCGAGTACAGCGGCTGGGAGGGGACCCGGCCCGAGACGCTGCGCGAGCTGACCCGCGACGGCGGTGAGGCCGTCTCCGTCATGCGCCACGACTACGCGGCCTCGCACGACTTCAGTCATGCCGCGGACGGCCGGATCCGGACGGCTTTTCGCCCGCAGTGGCCTCAAGAGCGCTGGGGCAGCCACCCCGACGCCCTCAACGACGACATGCGCGAACTCGGCCTGGAACCCGAACCGGACGAGGAAGCGCAGTACCTATACGGCTCTTCCTACGTCTCCGCGGCCCTCGCCCTGGCCAGCCGCATCAGCGGGGTGCTGTTCACCTCCGCGATGCTGGACGGGCCATTGCTGGGCGGGATCATCACCGACCCGGCGCCCGAGGACCCCCCGACCGGTGACCCGCTCGCCACCCACACCCTGCGCTCCTTCAACCGGGAGATGGCCGAGGCCATCGACGGCGCCTGCCCCGACCTCCAGCGACGGGCCTCGATCGCCGAAGCGCGCCGCCAGTGCGAGCTGGCCGGCGTGGCCGACCATCCGGTGCTCACCGAGGCGCTCGCCCGGGCCGAGCAGGGCCAGACGCAGCAGGTCGCCGATGACTCTCCCCTCGCCAAACTCATCCGCATCTGGGAATCGGACCTGACCGGCCAGCCGATCGACATCGCCACCGGCGAATGGAGCGTGGATTCGTGTGAGCAGTCGCACCGGTCCCCGGGCGGCCTCTACAGCGTCACCTTCGTCGACGCCACGACCGGCATGCCGACCTGCCCGACCTGCACGCCGCGCCGCTACCCGAGTGAGGAGGAGCGGGATGCGGCGCGCCCGCGCTGGCAGGCGGCCTCCGCGGTGCGCGATGCCCTGTCCCCCGATGCCAGGAAGGCCGCCTACGACATCCACCTCGCCCTGGTCAGCGCCGATCGGGTCATGGCCGATCCCGATCACGCGGCGGCCGTCATCGCGACGCTGCGCGCCGGGGAGGCGTAGGCAGCCCGCGTCTCCGGGCTGATCCGGCGGCCGCTGCCGCAGGGGGAAGACAGACGGCGGCCACCGGACCGGTGCGAGGGGATCCGGTCGCGGGTCAGCAGGTGGCGAGCATGTTCTGCAGCGCGGTCTTCTCCGCCGACTGCAGTTTCAGGCCCCAGTGGTACTTGATCTGGATCCACGCACGCGCGTACAGGCAGTGCTGCTGCGGCGGCTGCCAGGCGGCCGGGTCCTTGTCCCCCTTGGCCTGATTCAGGTCATCCGTCATCGCCCACAGCTCGGGTCCCCCGAGGTCGTTGGCGAACGATTGGCGCTTGGCCGTGGTCCAGGCGTGCGCACCGGAGCGCCACGCCTCGGCCAGGGGCACGATGTGGTCGATGTCGACATCGGACGCGGCGGTCCAGGTCGCGCCGTCGAACGGCGAGTACCAGGAGCCGGACGTGGCGGCGCAGCTGGAGTTGACGGTGACGTTCGTTCCGTCGCGCTTGAGGACCTGCTCTCGGGTGTTGCAGGAGCCGGTGATGGTGATCCAGTGGGGGAACAGATCCCGGTCGTAGGAGCCGGCGTTGGACTCGGCCGCCACGGTGAGGGCGGCCAGGCGGGTGGCGGCGGTGCCGGCGGTGGGGATGTTCGGCGGGGTCGCCGACGCCGCGGTGAAGGCCAGGGCGCTGGTGAGGGCCAGGGCGCTCAGGCAGGCGCCGACTGCGGTGACGACTCGTCGCATGGCGAGCCTTTCTGTCCCCGGAGTCTCGGCCAGGACGAGGGGCGGGTGTCCTGGTCAGGGGGCGAAACAGCGGGGATATCTCGGACCCTCCCAAGCCGCATGTGTGCCGCCCATGGCGAGGTGTGACGAGCAGGCGCACCGGTCTTGGGCGCACTGTGCCGCTGATCCACTGCAGGAGGCCAATGACCTGCATGGATACCCCGATCGGCAGGCGCGGAGCCGACTACCTGATCCCAGCAGGTACCGACGACACGGTGTTCGGAGCGCCGATGGGGACGCGGTGAAGGTGTTCCAGCGGGCCGCCCGGATCGAGGTCGACGGACGGGTCGGCCGACAGACGTGGACGGTGCTGCTCCACGTCGCCTGACCCGAGCACGCGGCTCTTGGTTTTTCGCTCCGTGGTGAGAGCGGTCGGTCCTTGAGGAGGGGCGACGCACGGGGAACCCATCTCATGCAGCAAGTCACCGGTCGAGGTGGGAAGTCCGATGGACCTCGCTTGGCGGACTCCTCGGCAGCGCTGGCCTCCTGGCCGTGCTTCAGGTCGGGGACTCCGACCACTCGCTGATCGCGTTTTGGCCGGACTGGCTGGAGGCGCTGACGATCCCGCTGCTGCCGACGGCGATCACCGCGGTGGCGGGCTACAAGGCGAAGCACACCGCTCACACTGACCTGCCGATGTCGCAGCGGTAGCCTGACCTGCGGGGCCCCGGGACGCGGCCATACGACCCGGGCTCTGCTGAAGGCTCCAACGCGAACGCCTCGCCCGGTCCGTAGACCGAGCGGGGCGCTTCTGCGTGTTCAGGGTCAGGCGCGTCGCCACCGCCAGTACGGGTCCGCGCTCTTCCATGTGCATCGGTACCGCTTGCTGGTGACCTTCGCGTAGCCCGACTTTCCGCGCGCGGCCTTCGGGCAGAACGCGCCCGGCGTGATGCAGTTCCAGTGCTGGCCGACCCGCTGGTACGTGCACGCCGCCATAGCCACCGCCGTGGGGGCGGAGACGACGGTGGCGGACGCCGGCGCGACCGCGGCCGGGACGGCGAGCGCGGAGGCGGCCAGGGCCGCGGAGACGATGAACCGTCTGAGCAAGGGGAGCTCCTGACGTTGAGGATGAGACGCCAGAGAAGACGGGCCAGTCCCGGGACTGGTTGCCTGGTGAACGGTGTTCCGTTGGGACTCCAGGCTCGATCAGCCGGTGCGGTACTCCACCCAGGTCCGGCCCGCAGCCGCCGCCCGGGCGCGGGACGCCCGGATCGGCTCCGGTCCGTAACGGCCGACGAACTCCCGGAACAGCGACCAGGCGGCCGCCAGGCCGGTCACGGCCGCGCCGGGCGCCTCCTTCCAGGCGGGCAGCTGCTCGACGAGTTCCTCCGCCTGCGCCGGGGTGTGCCCGGCCAGGATCAGCCGCGGCACCAGCAGCGCGGCCTCCACCCACGCCGCCCCCTGGCAGGCGAGTCCCCAGTCGATGACCCGCACCCCGGCCGGGACCGCGAGGAGGTTGCCCTCGTGCAAGTCTGCGTGAAGGAGCGTGTCCCCGGCCAGTGCATCGGTGTTGAGCAGGCTCCGGGCGTGCCGGTAGGCGTCGGACGCTTCCAAGTCAGTGGGCGGGTTGGCCAGGAGGGCGTCCGCGCGCTTACATAGGAACTCGACGTTGTCGGTGACGGGCGGTACCTCGGCGGGGTTCGGAGTGAGGGTCTCGCCGAGCGCGCGGACGAGGTCGAGGACTCCGTCCAGGTCCGGGGAGCCGATGCCGAGGTCGACCTCTCGCGCGTGGTCGACGTGCTCGAAAACGAGGGTGATCCATCCGCCGGTGTGCCCGCTCCACAGCATTCGGGGGGCGGGCACGGCCGGTGGTAGGGCGGTGCCGACGAGGCGCTCGCGCTGGTAGAGCGGCGCGGACCGCGAGTCGTCCGGCAGAGCCTTGACGAACAGCGTCCCGGACGCCGTGGCCAGTCGTACGGCAGCGCCGGCGGTGAGCCCGCCCGGGAGGCTGATCGCCTGCCGGATCGGGCCGAACTCGGCTGCGATCATGTCCCTGATCTCTGCGGGGAGATCTTCCCACCGGTACATCATGTGCCGCACTGTACGCCGCTCCTACTGGCGAGGTGGGTTACTTCGTCGGGCTGTCGGTGCAGCCCTGGTGGCACTGCGAGCAGCTCCCCGTACCGCTTCCCTCGCACTTACCGGCGTGGCTCCACAGGTCCGTGATGACGGGCAGGCCGAGCTCCCGCATGACGGCCACGGTGTCGGCCGCCGTGCACCCGCCCTTGGTGCCGCCCTCGGCACCGTCCTCGGGACGGTGGTGGATGAAGCGACCGGCGACCCGGTCACAGAACTCGGCGTACGGCTGGGTGTAGAGGATGAAAGTGTGCCATCCGATGTCGACCAGCTCCGACGGCGACAGGTGGGCGTTGGGTCGGGTGGCGCAGGCGGAGAGGAACGCGAGCGTCTGGTCCATGATGGGCTCGGCCAGGTGCGCCTGCTGAGGGTGCTCGGCCTTGATCCGCGCGACGAGCCGGGCGTGCAGCTCAGGGGTGATGAGCGTCCGAGGGTCGGTGGCGGCTGGGCGGGTGGTGGTGACGGTCATGATGTCGTCCCTTCCGGTTGGCGGGGTCGCCTGCTCTCACGGTGACCGCCGGCGGCCAGCCGGTCATTGCCGGACCGCGAGCCGCGTATTGAGGGTCTGCCGTCAATGACAGGAGCCTGACCTGCGCGGTAAGTAAGGGAGCGACTACGGTGCATCTCACGGACGCTCGCGACGCGTGGAGGCCCCATGGGGCAGATCACCAGAGCACGACGGGCAGAGATCCAAAGCCAGGCGGTACGCATCCGCATGCAGGCGCAGCGCGCCGGCCACGCCACCGAGCGGGTCGTCACCGAGCTGCGCACCGCGCTGCCCGAGCTCACCGCCCTGGAGGCATGGCGGCTCGCCCTCGGCTGGTCCCGCGCCCAGGCCGTCGACCAGGTCGCCAAGGAGTACGTCGCCGACGGCCTGCACCCGCCCGGCCTGTCGCCGGCGCAGCTGTGCCGGTGGGAGCACGGATCCGAGCGGCCGGGTCGGGAGTACGCCACCATGCTCGCCCGCGCGTACGGCGCTCAGCTCGGCCAGCTCGGGTTGGCGCGGCACTGCACATGCGGCCGCGGCGGCGGGTACGGTCGGCACGAGATCCAGCCGCTGCTGCCAGGAGTTGAGCTGATGACCACTGCCAGTGGACTGCCCGCTATCCGTCACTCGCTGCGCCTGGCCCTCCTGGCGGACCCGTACGGCGGACCGACGGTGGTGGAGCTCGCCGAGGCTGCCGTCGAGCACTACGCCCTCAACTACTCCAAGCACCCGCCCGCGGTGCTGTTCGACGAGGTGCACGCCGCCCGCGGCATGCTCGTCGACGCGCTCGCCACCCCGGCGGACCCGGCCGTCGGCGTAGGCCTGCGCCGGACCGCCGGGTGGATGTCCGCGCTGCTCGGCAACCTCGCTCACCACCTCGGCGACCACACCGGAGCCCGCGCACACCTCTCCGTCGCCGCCAGCTTCGGCGAGCACACCGGCGATGCCCGGCTGACCGGGTGGGCACTCGGCGCGCGCACAGCATGGTCGCCCGCGCCCGCGGGGACCTGACAGCCGCGCTGGGGCACGCCGAGGCCGGCCCTGCAG
>NZ_CDRNDK010000393.1:0-5987 GCF_977012225.1 Planomonospora algeriensis
CGGAACGCCGCACGCTCACCGCCCCGCGCGCCGCCGCCCTCGCCGGCGATCGCCGCGGCGACCTCCTCGGTGCTCGCACCCAGGCTGCGCACGACCCCGGCCATCCGGTCGATGACCTCCGCCGCGCCCTGCGAGGTGTTCTGGATCGCCTCCACCTCCCGGGCGATCTCGTCGGTGGCCTGCGAGCTCTGCTGCGCCAGTTCCTTGACCTCGTTCGCCACCACGGCGAAGCCCTTGCCGACGTCGCCGGCGCGGGCCGCCTCGATGGTGGCGTTGAGCGCCAGCAGGTTGGTCTGCGCCGCGACCTTGCGGATCACCTCGACCACGCCGCCGATGGTCTCGGCCGCGGTGGTGAGGCCGTTGACCGTACCGCTGGCGCTGGTCGTCTCGGTGGCCGCCTGCGCGGCCGTCGTCGTCGACTGCTCGGCCAGGTTCGAGATCTCCCGGACGGTCTCGACGAGTCCGCCGGTGGTGGAGCCCAGCTCCTCCGCGCCGTCGCGCATGGCCAGCACGGCCTCGTCGAGGCGGGCGACCACCGCCGAGACGGTGCCCTCCAGCTGCGCGGCCAGCGTCTCCACTGAGCGGCGGCGCTCCTCCTCCGCCCGGGCCCGCAGCTCCTCGTGCTCGCGCTCCAGAGCCTGCTTGCCGGAGAGGCTGTCGCGCAGCACGCCCAGCGCGCCGGCCATCCGGCCGATCTCGTCGCGCGACACCGGCGGCAGCGCCACCTCATGGTCGCCGTCGGCCAGCTTGCGGGTGGCGGCGGTCAGCGCCCGCACGGGCCGGGAGATGCTGAGCCCGACGACGGCGAGGACGCCCAGGACGGCGAGTACGACCATGCCGGTCTGCAGGATCGTGGCCCGCTGCTTGTCGCGGATGATCTCCTGCATGTCGCCGACGTAGATGCCGGTGCCGATCACCCACTCCCACGGCTCGAAGCCGGCCACGTACGACAGCTTGGTGACCGGCTCGTCCTCGTCCGGCTTGGGCCACTCGTACTCGACGAAGCCCGCCCCCGAGGCGCGCACCGTCTTGACGAACTCGACGAACAGCAGCTTGCCGTTGGGATCGGCGTTGGACGACAGGTCCTTCCCGTCCAGCTCGGGCTTGGTCGGGTGCATGACCATGAACGGGCGCATGTCATTGATCCAGAAGTAGTCGCCCTCGCCGTAGCGCATCGCCTTGACCGCGGTCAGCGCGGCGGTCCGCGCCTGCTCGTCGGTCAGGGCGCCGTCCTCCGCCTGCCGGTGGTAGCCGGCGATGACCGAGTGGGCGGCCTCCACCAGGCTCTGCACCTTCGCCTTGCGGGCGGCCAGTTCGGTGGGCTCGACGTCGATGAAGCGGATGGCGCCCACGGAGAGCACGCCGATGACGGCGACCGTCGCGAGCACGGCCAGCTTGGCCAAGATGGGGATGTTGCGCAGATTCGGCATGGGACGACCTCTCAGGGCTGCTGTGCGTTCCTGATCGGTCGGGGGTCCCGCGAGCTGAGTGATTTGGATTACAACCCGGGCCGGACCGGGACGCGGGCGCGGAGCCGGGGCCGCCCCGGGAAGGGGGGCGGCCCCGGCGGCCGGACGGGATCCGTCAGTCGGTGCTCAGCGCGTCGAGCAGGCCGCCGGTCCGGCATGAAGCGCGGGCGGGGGGATAGGAGGGACGGATGAGCACTGCGGCATTGATCGTCATGGACATGCTGAACCCGTACGACCACCAGGACGCCGACCTCCTGGCGGAGAGCGTCGAGCGGATCGTGGAACCGCTGGCGGACCTCATCGGCCGGGCGCGCGGGGACGGCGACGTCGAGCTGGTCTTCGTCAACGACAACCACGGCGACTTCACGGCGACGCGGGACGACATCGCGGCCCTCGCGCTGAAGGGCCGGCGTCCCGACCTGGTCGAGCCGGTGCTGCCACCGGACGACAGCCCCTTCCTGGCGAAGGTGCGCCACAGCGGTTTCTACGGCACCTCACTGGAGTACCTGCTGAACCAGCGGGGCGTCGAGACGGTGATCCTGGCGGGGCAGGTGACCGAGCAGTGCGTCCTGTACAGCGCGCTCGACGCTTACGTGCGGCACTTCTCCATCCGGGTGCCGCGCGACTGCGTGGCGCACATCCACCCCGACCTGGGGGACGCGGCGCTGCGGATGATGGAGCGCAACATGGGGGCGGAGATCGTCGAGTCCGGCCGCTGCCTGGCCGGCTGAGACCGTGTGCGCCCGACCGGCCGACCGGCTGACCGCCTGGCCTCCTGATCGGCCGGCCGGCGGAGCTCGTGCGCGCCTGACCGGTGCGCGCCCGTTCACCGCCGCCCGGGGTCGGCGGTGGGCAGGCGGACGGTGAAGACGGTGCCGCCGCCCTGGCGCGGGGCGGCGGCGACGCTCCCGCCGTGCGCCTCGACGATCGCCTTGGTGATGGCCAGGCCCAGGCCGGTGCCCTTGATCCCGGCCCGCTGCGCGGTGGAGGAGCGGAAGAACCGGTCGAACAGGCGCGGGTACTCCTCGGCGGGGACGCCGATCCCGGTGTCGGCCACCGCCACCGCGACCGTCCCGCTCGCGCACCCCCCGCTGTCGTGGCCGCCGTCCGTGCCGTCGCAGCCGGCGGTGACGGCGACGGAGCCCCGTCGGGGGTGTACTTGACCGCGTTGGACAGCAGGTTGTCGAGCACCTGGCGCAGCCGTACCGGGTCGGCGTGCACGGGCAGGTGCAGGGCCAGGTCGGTGGTGACGGTCAGGTCCTTGGCCGCCGCGGCGGCCCGGTGCTCGTCGACGGCCTGGCGCACCAGCCGGGTCAGGGAGACGGGCCGCGGATCGATGGCGATGCGCCCGGCGTCCAGGCGGGCCAGGTCCAGCAGGTCGTCGACCAGATGCTGCAGGTGGGCGCTCTTGCGGTCGATGACGTCGGCGAACATGCGCGGTTCTTCGGTCAGGCCCGGCAGGTCGGCGAGCATCTCGGCGTAGCTGCGGATGACGGCGACGGGGGAGCGGATCTCATGGCTGACCAGAGCGACCAGCTCGTCCTTCATCCGGTCCAGCTGGCGCAGCCGGCGCACCTGCTCCTGCTCCCGGGCGAGCTGCTGCTCGCGTTCCTCGGCCATCCGGTGGCGGTCGGTGACGTCGGTGCAGATGCCGTCGGCCAGCAGCCGCCCGCCCTCGCGGCGGGGCGTGGCGCGGGTCCAGATCCAGCGGGTGACGCCGTCCAGGCCGACGACCCGGTACTCGGCCGCGCGGCCTGCCGGAGGCGACCGCCTCGTGGAGCTCGCAGAAGGCCGGCAGGTCGTCGGGGTGCACGCGGCTCTCGGTGAAGGCGGCGGCGTCGATGCCGAGGGGGACCTGGCCGCCCAGGATCCCGGCGGTGCTCTCACTCTGGTAGGTCCGGCGGGCGTGTCCCTCGTCATCGATCTCGACGGTCCACACCAGGTCGTCGATCTGGGCGACGACCTCGTCGAAGCGGCGCTGGCTGGTGGTCAGGGCCAGGGCGAGGTCCTCGGCGCGGCGGCGCTCCATGAAGCGACCGACGTGCGCGCAGACGCCGTCGAGCAGGTAGAGCAGGTCGTCGTCGGGCTCCTCGACGGTGTCGATGAAGAAGGCCAGCACGGCCAGCACCCGCTCGCCGCTGCGCACCGGCAGCCCGATGGCGGTGCGCAGACCCGAGTGCAGCGCGTGCGGGGTGCGCAGGAAGCCCCCCGGCTCGGCGCGCAGGTCGGGTGTCCACGAGCGGAGGCCGGAGGCCAGCACCCGGCCGGGCAGCCCCTGACCCGAGCGGACGGTCATCAGCTCCGGACCGGTGAACTCCGACAGATCGAGGCCGGGCTCCACCCAGGAGCCGGTGCGGGAGATGAGCTCCCCTCCGGGGTCGGCCTGCCAGTACTCGCCGCAGCTCCAGCCGAACGCGCCGGCGATCGCGCCGATCACGCCGCAGGAGGCGCGCTCGACGGAGTCGGCCTCGGCGAGCGCCTTGATCACGGCGTGCTGGGCGTCACGGAGCACCTGGACGCGGTACTGGTCGGTGATCTCCCGGCCGGTGCACATCGCCCCCAGCCGCCGCCCGCCGGAGGTCTCGATCGGCCGCCCGTTGACCAGGAACCGGCGTGGGCACCTGCCGGGGGCGCGGACCACCACCTCCTGGCCGTCGAAGCTCCCCCTGGTCAGGGCCCGGACCACCGGCGCCTCCTCGGGGGTGAGCAGGGTCTTGCCGTCGGGGCCGTACAGGTTGTAGACCCGCGGCCAGGCGAGCATGTCCACCGGCTGCTCCGGAGCCTGGACGAACTCGCGCATCACCTCGTTGAAGCGGACCAGCCGGCCGTCGTTGTCGCAGGCCGCCACTCCGACGTCCAGGCTGTCCAGGAGCGCGGACAGGAACGTCCGCTCCTCATCCAGTTCCCGCCGGAGCTCCTGGAAGCCCAGCTGCGAGGCGATCACCGCCTCCGCCGTCGCGGCCAGCTCCTCCAGCGCGCGCAGCTCCTCCGAGCGCCACGGGCGGGGGCGGTGGTCGATCACGCAGAGCGCGCCCAGCGCCTGCCCGCCGGGCTCGTGCACCGGGACTCCGGCGTAGGCGGCCAGCTCCCCGCGGAAGACGGCGACGATGTCGCGCCACCGCTCGTCGTCGCGGGTGTCGGTCACCGTCAGCGGGGCGTCGTCGAGGACCAGGTGGCGGCACATGGACTGGGACAGGGGGCTCTGCCGCTCGGACAGGGAGTCGCTGGACCCCTCGGCGCTGAGGACCACCTGCCGGTCCTCGGCGATCAGCGATACCCGGGCGATGGGCACGTCGAGCAGCCGGGTCGCCATCCGGGTCACCCGGTCCAGCAGCGGCAGCCGGGGAACGTCCAGCAGGCCGGTGGCGTGCAGGGCCTCCAGCCGTCGCGCGTCGCCGACGCGGTCCTTGGTCTTCACGTTCTCACCTCCCGCAGCATCACCCCCTACCCGGCAATGGGTGCTTAAGACCTATATGTCCGTTATGTCATTAAAAACCATGCTCCTGGGGTTTGAGCTCAGCCCTCGACGTCGGTCGCGCCGTGCGGCGCGCCGACCGGTTTGGACTCAGGTGACCCCCGCTGGCGCAGGTACACCGAGAGCACGACCATGGAGAGCACCGCGAGGAACTCCGACTGCCAGTTCTGCAGGGTCCGGTTCCAGAAGTCGGCCGAGGTGACGTACCCCCACCAGCTCAGCGGGTCCTGCAACCGGGAGAGCCGCTCGGAGTTCCAGCTCGCCAGCCCCGCCACCGACTGGGCCAGCCACGACAGCAGGAAGATCGACCCCATCACCAGGCCGAGGGAGTTGCCGTACAGCGCCTGCCGCAGGCCCGTCGCCCTGGCCCAGGCCGGGCTGTCCGGTCGGGCGTACGCGCCGACCTGCTGGTCGGCGTCGCTCTCCGGGCCCTCCTCGCCGGGCTCCTTCGACTCCGGCGAGCCGCGCTGCACCCACCAGACGGTGGCCAGGATGAAGAGCAGGAACTGCAGGTACTCCGACTGCCAGTTCTCCGCCACGTCGACGGCGAAGTCCGAGGAGGTGACGTACCCGGCCCAGGAGACCGGCGCCCCGCCCTCGGCGAGCCGCCGGTCGTTGTACGCCGCGGTCCCGGCCACGGACTGCCCGGCCAGCGCCAGCACGAACAGGACCAGGAAGAACAGGCTGAGGGCGTTGTCCCTGGCGAAACGTCTCACGGCCGGCCTCCCTACCGGTGCAGCAGGCCGATGGCGAAGACGTACGCCAGGCCCGCCACGACGATGACGACGGTCGCGGCGAACATCACCCGCATGGTCATCCCTCCACCTCGCACGAGTACGGCAGCGCGCCGCGCGGCCGGCAGCCCGCCGCGCGCACCAGCCAGCCCCGCGGGAAGCGGTTCAGGAAGACGGTGTCGCGCGCGAGCCGCACCACGGCCTGGTCCCCCCAGACCTCGGTCCCGCCCGGGGTCCCGCCGGGCAGGTCGAGCTCCAGTACGGCCCGCGCGCAGTCCCGCCCGCCGGACCGCAGGCCCTCGGCGGCCT
>NZ_CDRNDK010000394.1:0-5984 GCF_977012225.1 Planomonospora algeriensis
AGCACCGGTTCTGGTTCATGTGGGACGACCTGGTCCGCGGCGCCATCGGCGCGGTGGTCCTGATCGACACCCGCCGCCTGGCCGACGGCTTCCCGGCGATCGACTACTTCGAGGAGGCCAAGCTCCCCTTCGTGGTCGGCATCAACGGCTGGGAGGGGCAGTTCCCGCACTCGGAGGACGAGGTGCGGGAGGCCCTGGCGCTCGCCCCGCACGTCCCCATCGTGCGCACCGACGCCCGCTCCCGCGACTCGGTGAAGAGCACGCTCATCACGCTGGTCGAGCACGTCCTGCGGGTGCGCGCCGCCTACGGCATGTCGGTCTGACGCATCGAGGCCCCGGCCGGTACGGCTCCCGCGGAGCCGTACCGGCTCTTCGGCGTCTTCCGGGCGGCCGGGGGCTCAGCCGCCGTGGCGGTGGAACTCCACGGGCTCGGGGGGGCAGGGGGGGCGGCGCCGAGGATCAGGTCGGCGGCCTTCTCGGCGAGCATCATCACCGGGGCGTAGATGTTGCCGTTGGTGATGTACGGCATGGCCGAGGCGTCCACCACGCGCAGGCCCTCCACCCCGTGGACCCGCATCGTCGCCGGGTCCACCACGGACATCTCGTCGGTGCCCATCCGGCAGGTGCACGAGGGGTGCAGGGCGGTCTCGCCGTCGCGGGCGACCCAGTCGAGGATCTGCTCGTCGCTCCGCACGGCCGGGCCGGGGGAGATCTCGCCCCCGTCGAAGGGGGCGAAGGCCGGCTGGGAGAGGATCTCCCGGGCCTTGCGGACCGCCTCGACCCACTCGCGGCGGTCGGCGGCGGTGGACAGGTAGTTGAACCGGAGGGCCGGCTTGACGCGGGGGTCGGCGGACCTGATCCGCACGCTGCCGCGCGCATCGGAGTACATCGGGCCGACGTGGACCTGGTAGCCGTGGCCGGTCGCCGGGGCCGAGCCGTCGTAGCGGATCGCGATCGGCAGGAAGTGGAACATCAGGTTCGGGTAGACGACGTCGTCGTTGGAGCGGATGAACCCGCCGGCCTCGAAGTGGTTGCTCGCCCCCGGGCCCGAGCGGCGCAGCAGCCAGTCCGCGCCGATGAACGGCCGCCGCCACCAGGCCAGGGCCGGCGCCATGGAGACGGGCCGCAGGCAGGCGTGCTGGATGTAGACCTCCAGGTGGTCCTGGAGGTTCTCGCCCACGCCCGGCAGGTGGTGCACGACCTCGATGCCGAGCCCCTTCAGCAGTCCGGCGTCGCCCACGCCGGACAGCTGGAGCAGCTGCGGGGAGTTGACCGCCCCGCCGCACAGGATCACCTCGCCCGCGCGGACCCGCTTGCCGTCGAACTCGACGCCGACCGCCCGGTTCCCCTGGAAGACGACCTTCGAGACGTGGGCGCGGGTCCGCACGGTGAGGTTGGGGCGGTCCAGCACCGGGTGCAGGTAGGCCCGGGCGGCGCTGAGCCGGCGGCCCCGGTGCAGGTTGCGGTCGAAGGCGGCGAAGCCCTCCTGGCGGTAGCCGTTCACGTCGTCGGTGAGCGCGTGGCCCGCCTGCCGTACCGCCGCGAAGAACGCGTCGTACAGCGGGCCCTTCGCCGGGCCGCGCTCCAGGACGAGCGGGCCGCCGTGCCCGCGGAACGGGGTCCCGGGGTCGGCCAGGCAGTTCTCCATGCGCTTGAAATACGGCAGGCAGTGGGCGTAGTCCCAGTCCCCCATCCCCGGGTCGGCCGCCCACCGCTCGTAGTCCAGCGGGTTGCCGCGCTGGAAGATCATGCCGTTGATGCTGCTGGAGCCGCCGAGGACCTTGCCGCGGGCGTGGTAGACGCGGCGGCCGTGCATGTGCGGCTCGGGCTCGGACTCGTAGCGCCAGTCGTAGAAGCGGCTGCCGATGGGGAACATCAGCGCGGCCGGCATGTGGATGAACACGTCCCACCGGTGGTCGGGACGGCCCGCCTCCAGGACCAGCACGCGCACCGACGGGTCGGCGCTCAGCCGGTTCGCCAGGGCGGAGCCGGCCGATCCGCCGCCGACGATGACGAAGTCGTAGCTCACCGCGGCATCCAGTCCTTCCAGACGATCCTGTTGGCGTCGACCCAGGCGCGGGCCGCCTCCTCGGCGGACATGCCGCCCTCGGTCATGTCGCGGGCGACGGCGTTCTGGTGCTCGTTGGTCCAGGAGAAGTTCCGGACCAGCTCGTAGGCCTTTCCGCCGGTGTCGGCGAACCGCCTGCTGACGATTTTGTCGAGCAGATAGGGCGGATAGTCGCAGGCGACCTTCTTCGCGTCGGCGTCGCAGCCGATCGCATAGGGGGGGAGATTGACCTTGACCAGTTTCACCTGGGTGAACAGCCACTGCGGTTCGTAGAAATACATCAGCAGCGGTTCGCGCCGCTCGGTCGCGCGCCGGGCGGCCTTTATCAGGGCGTCCTCGCTGCCCGAGTAGACGACCTTGTAGTCGAGGTCGAGATTGCGCACCAGGGCCTCGTCATTGGTGACGTAGGACGGGTCCCCGTCGAGGATCTGGCCCAGGTTCCCCGTCCTCGCGGTCCGGAAGAGCGGCGCGTACTTGTCGAGGTTCCGCCAGTCGGTGATGTCCGGGTGCTCCTCGGCCATCCACTGCGGGACGTACCAGCCGATGATGCCCTTGTTGCCGTTCCGGCCGGCGGAGACCGCGACCTTCTTCTCCTCGATGTAGGTCTTCTTCTCGGCCTCGCGCCCCCAGTTCTCGACGATGACGTCGACCGTGCCCTTCTCGAAGGCCTCCCATGACTGGGCCTCGGTCAGCTCCACCTCCTGAACCTCGTAGCCGAGCTCGCGCTTCAGCAGGAGCGCGAGGACCGCGGCGCTGGCCCGGTAGCCGGCCCAGTCGTTGATCGCGATCCGCACGGTTCCGCCGGTCCGCTCCGGGGCGGCCTCCTGCGCGCTGCACGAGGTGAGCAGGAGCAGCACCGCGAGCCCGGCGGCGGGAACCGTACGCCGCCGCCCGCCCGGCGGGACGTTCTTGCCTCTGATGTCAAGCCTCATGTCGACCTCCGCGACTCGGGCCCGGCGGAGCGGCGGGACCGCTCCGCCGGGCCGGACCCGCCTACTGCGGGATCCAGGCGGCCCAGACCGACGGGTTGGCCTCGACCCACTTCTTGGCCGCCTCCGCGGCGGACATGCCGTTGCCGATGATGTCGTTGGCGACGGCGTTCTGGTGCTCGTTGGTCCAGGAGAAGTTCTTGACCAGCTCGTAGGCCTTGCCGCCGGTGTCGGCGAACCTCTTGCTCACGATCTTGTCGAGGTCCAGCTCGGCGTAGTCGCAGGCGACCTTCTTGGGGTCGGCGTCGCAGCCCTCGGTGTACGGGGGCAGGTTCACCCGGGCCAGCTCGACCTTGCTGAACAGCCAGTGCGGGTCCCAGAAGTAGAACAGCAGCGGCTTCTTCTGCCGCTGCGCCTGGGTGGCGGACTCGATCAGCGCCGCCTCGCTGCCGCCGACGACCACCTTGTAGTCCAGCTTGAGGTTCTTGATGATCGCCTCCTCGTTGCTCACGTAGGAGGGGTCGCCGAAGAGCAGCTGGCCCTTGCCGCCCGACTCGGAGGTCTTGAACAGGTGGGTGTACTTGTTCAGGTTCTTGTAGTCGGTGATGCCGGGGTACTCGTCGGTCATCCATTTGGGGATGTACCAGCCGATGACGCCCTTGTTACCGGTGGAGCCCGCCTCGACGGCGACCTTCTTCTCCTCGATGAAGGTCTTCTTCAGGTCCTCGTGGCCCCAGTTCTCCACGATGACGTCGACGTCACCGGTCTCGAAGCCCTCCCAGGAGACCTGTTCGGCGAGCTCCTTCTTCTCGACCGTGTAGCCGAGCTTCTCCTCCAGCAGGTGGGCGATGACCGCGGCGCTGGCCTCGTAGCCCGCCCACGGATTGACGGCGATCCTCACGGTGCCGCCCGCGGCGGGCGCCGACGATCCCGCCGCGCCCGCGGACGGCTGCGCCGGACTGGCGCCGGTCTCCACGGTGGCCCCGCCGCAGCCCGCTGCGGCGAGTCCGAGTGTGAGCACACCGGCGAGCAGTCGGATCCTGGTTCCGATCCTCATGCGATCCTCTTCTTCTTCCAGGTTCTCTTCAGGTGGACGTGCGGGTGAGCGGGCGCCGCCCGGCGCCCTGGGTGATCCGGTCGAGCGTGATCCCGAGCAGCACCGTGGCCACTCCGGCGGCGAAGCCCATGCCGAAGTCGGAGCGCTGGGAGAACCCGGAGACGACGTCGTAGCCGAGTCCGCCCGCGCCGACCAGCCCGCCGACCACGACCATGGCGAGCGTCATGACGATCCCCTGGTTGGCGGCGAGCAGGATGGCGGGCCGGGCCATCGGGAGCCGTACCTTCCACAGCAGCTGCCGCTCGGTGGAACCGCACGACAGCGCGGCCTCGACCGCGGCCGGGGCCACGTTCCCGATGCCCTCCGCGACCAGGCGGGCCACCGCGGGCACCGCGTAGACCACCGAGGCGAAGATCGCGGTGAACCGGGTCGCGCCGAACAGCGCGAGCGCGGGCAGCAGGTAGACGAAGGCGGGCAGGGTCTGCGCGGCGTCGAGCAGCGGCCGCTGCACGGCGGCGAACCGGGGCGAGCGGGCCGCCGCCACGCCGAGCAGCAGGCCGGCGAGCAGGGTCAGCGCCACCGCCACCAGCACGGTGGTGAGCGTCTCCATGGTGTGCTGCCAGAGTCCCAGCAGGGCCGTGGCGAGCAGGCAGCCCGTGGCGACGGCCGCGGGCCGGGCCCGCCGGTCCGCCACCCGATCGCGAGCACGACCGCCGCGACCAGCCACCAGGGCGCCTCGGTGAGCACGGTCTGCAGCGGGTTGAGCAGCCCCTCGGCGACGGCGCCCCGACCGCCTGGGTCAGGCCGTACCAGGAGGTCTTCGCCCAGTCCACGGCGTCGTTCACCGGGCCGGCGAAGTCGAGCGCCCACGCGCCGGGGAACTCCGCGGGCAGCAGGCGGCCCAGCAGGATCCCGGTGGCCGCCAGCACGCCGCGGCCGCCCACCGCGACCGGGTGACGGCGGGCGCCGCCCCGGGCTCCAGGGCCTCCTCGTGCGGCGGGCGCGCCGCGGCGGTGGTCACCCGGTCGAGCACGACCGCCATGACGACGATGGCCAGGCCCGCCGGGAGCATCAGGCCCACGTTCGCCCGCGACAGCCCCCGGATGACGTCCGAGCCGAGGCCCGGGGCGGCGATCAGCGCCGCGATCACCACCATGGACAGCGCCATCATGATGGTCTGGCCGGCCGCCAGGCCGATGGTGCCGCGGGCCAGCGGGAGGCGGACCCCGCGCAGGGTCTGCGCGCGTGTCGCGCCCAGCGACTCCGAGGCCTCCACCGCGGCGGGGGAGACCCGCTCGACGGCGAGCGCGGTGATCCGGATCGCCGGGGGGATCGCGTAGACCATCGTGGCGACGGTGGCGGCGGCCGGGCCGATCTGGAAGAGCAGCACCATCGGCGCCAGATAGGCGAACGTCGGCATGATCTGCATGACGTCGAGGACCGGGGTGAGCAGGCGGCGCAGCCGCGGGGACAGGCCCGCCCAGACCCCCAGGGGCAGGCCGACCGCCAGGGAGAGCAGGACGGCCGCGAGCACGAGCGCGAGCGTGTCGACGCTCGCCTGCCACACCCCCAGGACCCCGAACGCGCCGAACCCGGCCACGGCGAGCAGCCCGGTGCGCGCGCCGCCCGCGAGCCAGCCGAGCGCGCCCGCGCACCCGGCCAGACCGGCCCAGCCCAGGCCGTGCAGGACCAGGTGGAGCAGGTCGTGGACGCCGCCGACGCCGAGCCGTACGTAGTTGACGAGGAACAGGAAGAACGGGCTCCGGTTGCGCTCGGCGTCCGCCCAGGCCCGCAGGTCGGCGACGATCCGGAACGGGGCGGCGTCGTCGTCGTGCGGGAGGGTCGCGGTGCCCTGGAAGGCGGCGTAGGCGGCGTAGGAGGCGACCGCCAGGACCGCCGCGGCGAGCGCCGGCGCCCAGCGGGGCACCCG
>NZ_CDRNDK010000395.1:0-5975 GCF_977012225.1 Planomonospora algeriensis
AGGGCGTTCTCGCCGGTGCCCTTGAGGAAGCCGGTGGTGGGGCTGCCGCCGTTGATCCAGGCCTTGGCGGCGGGGGTGGCGAAGCCCAGGCCGAACATCTTGTCGACGAAGGCCCACAGGAAGACCCAGCCCAGTGCGATGCGGGCGGCGGCCAGGCCGTAGGCGGCGGCCGGGGTCAGGGTGCGGGCGGCGGCGACCGGGGCGGCCGGGGCGAGGGTGGCGGTGTGCCGGCCGTTGAGCTGGGCGCGGCCTTCAATGATCGCCATGATGGGCTCCTTGGGGGGTTTTCGTCTCTCGGTTACGTCACCCAGTACATCGGCTCGCACCCCCTTCCCCGCAGAGCCGTACGGCTCGCCCTGACCGACCCGAAGTCCCCACGGGGAAGGACCTTCGGCCCTCCCCCGTGCCCGCGGGGGAGGGCCGTCGGCCCGGCTCGGGTGCTTCGCACGGGCGCCGTCCGGCTCAGGGCGTCCCGCACCCGGCACGAGACGCCGCGGAGGCGTTCCCGGGCCCGGCACGAGACGCCGCAGAGGCGTTCCCGGGCCCGGCTCGGGGCACGGTCAGGCGGCGCCCAGCCACAGATCGGGGCACGGTCAGGCGGCGCCCAGCCACAGATCGGGGCACGGTCAGGCGGCGCCCAGCCACAGGTCGGGGCCGAAGACCTCGTAGTGGACGTCGCGCGCCGCGACCCCGGCCCGGAGGAGCTGGGCGCGCACGTCCCGCATGAACGGCAGCGGGCCGCACATGTAGACGACCGTGCCCTCGGGGATCTCCACGTCGGACAGGTCCATCCGGCCGGGGCGGGCGCAGCCGCAGGGCCCCTCCTCGTACCAGAAGACCCGCTCGCCGCCGGGCAGCGCCTCGGCGAGCCGCTTCATGTCCTCGCGCAGGGCGTGCTCGGCCTTGGAGCGGTCGGCGTGCAGGACCAGGACGCGGCGGGCGGAGCCGGTCAGGGCCAGGTGCTGCAGCATGGCGGTGACGGGCGTGCAGCCGATGCCCGCCGAGACCAGGACGAGCGGCGCGTCCCCGTCCTCCAGCACCACGTCGCCGAACGGGGCCGACAGGGTCAGCTCGTCCCCCTCGGAGACGGTGTCGTGCAGCAGGGCGGACACCTCTCCGTCCGGGGAGCCCTCCGCCCGCGCCCGCTTGACGGTGATGCGGCGCAGGCCGTCCTCGCCGTGTCCGGAGAGCGTGTACTGCCGGAGCTGGTGCACGCCGTCGGGCAGCTGCACCCGGACGCTGACGTACTGGCCGGGGCCGGCGGGCGGGACGGGCTCGTCGCCGATCGGGGCCAGCACGAAGGAGACCGTGTCCGCCGTCTCCTCCCGCCGCTCGACGACCCGCCACCGCCGCCAGGTGCGCCCGGCGCGCGCCCCGGCCTCGGCGTAGATCCTGGCCTCCATGGCGATCAGCCCGCCCGCCATCAGCCAGTAGACCTCGTCCCAGGCCGCGGCGACCTGCGGGGTGACGGCGTCGCCGAGCACCTCGGCGATCGCGGCGAACAGGTACTTCTGGACGATCACGTACTGGTCGTCGGTGACGCCGACCGCGGCGTGCTTGTGCGCGATGCGCGCGAGCAGCCGGTCGGGACGCTCGTCGGGGTTGTCCAGCAGCGCGGCCGCGAACCCCGCGATGGAGCCCGCCAGCGCCTTGCGCTGCTCGCCGTTGCGCTGGTTGCCCCGGTTGAACATGCCGTCGAGCAGCTCCGGGTGCTCGGCGAACATCGTGTCGTAGAACCGCGCGGTGATCGCGTCGAGGGACGCGCCCACCACGGGGAGCGTGGCGCGGACGGTCGCGGCGGACTCGGCGGACAACATGTCGACCTCCAGGGACGGCTGAACGGAGATCCCCCTGAAATTGGAATCTGAAATACATATTAAGAGGCGGGTCCGCCGCTCCCTCACCGAGGGTCGTCCGGGCGCCGGAGCGGCGCCTCCGGCACGGAGGTCAGGGAGAGCAGGACCGGCCCCGTGGGCGCCGCCACCAGGGATTCGACCGTGACCGCGTCAAGGGAGGCGTAGAAGGCCTCCTGCGCCTGGCGGAGCGCCGTCCGCAGGCGGCAGGCCGCCCGGAGCGGGCACGGCGGATCGTCCTCGCACCCCACCACGTCGTCCGCGCCCTCCAGCGCGCGGACGACGCCGCCGACCGACGCCCGGCGACCGGCCTCCGACAGCCGCATCCCGCCGCCCCGCCCGCGCCGGGCCTCCACCAGCCCCAGCTCGCTCAGGCGCGCCACCGCCTTGGCCGCGTGGGTGTACGGCACGGCGAGCATGTCCGCGACCGCCCGGGTGGTCAGCAGCTCGCCCTCCCCCGCCACGGCCAGCCGCATCACGATGCGCAGCGAGATGTCGGTGAAAGCGGTCAGACGCATGGCCTTACGGTAGGCGCTCCGCGCCCCTGCTCCGCGGGCCTCGGCCGTACGGCCGCCCGGGCGGCCCGCGAGGGCGGCGGGAACCCGCGGAGGCCGGGAGGAACCGCAGGTCGGAGCCGTGCCGGAGGCGCGGAGCACCGGGCGGGGATGGATGGACCGCCCCGGCCCGGGTACGTCACCGTTCGATGTTCCCGAACCGAGGAGTGATCGTCCGATGAGCGAATACCAGCGTTCCCGCACGATGACCGCGCCGCCGGAGGCGGTGTTCGACAAGGCCAGCGACCTGGACCGGCTGGACTCCTGGCTCCCCCGGGAGCTGCACGTGCGGGGCGAGGACCGCCGGCGGTGACCGTGCACGAGGACGGCAGCGGCAGGGACGAGCGCGCGCTCTTCCGGGCGCAGCGCGACCAGCTCCGGCTCGAGTGGGGGACGCGCGACGACAACCGCTACGCGGGCTGGCTGCAGGTGGCGAGCATCAGCGACCAGGCCAGCGAGGTGACCGTGCACCTTTCGTTCTTCGACGAGGAGCACGCCCCCTCGGGCGACGAGGTCGACCACGCCCTGGAGAAGAGCCTGGAGCGGCTGGCCGAGCAGGTACGGGTGTAGTCCGCCGGGTGGCCGGGACCGCGCGGCCGCCCCGCCCGGTCCCAGGTGCGGTTCGCCCGGTCACAGCTGCAGCTTGCGCTGGCCCGCCCCGTGCCACTCCAGCAGCAGCACGGTGGCGTCGTCCTGGAGCTGCTCGTGGTGGTAGTCCATGACGCTGCGGACGAGGCGGCGCAGGGTCTCCGGCACCGGCAGCCCGTCGGCGTTGCGGCGGATGATGAAGTCGGCGAAGCGGCTGAGGCCGAACTCCTCTCCGTCGCGGTTGCGCGCCTCGGTGATGCCGTCGGTGTAGAGCAGGACGCGGTCGCCGGGTTCGAGCTGCTCCTGGCAGAGTGAGACGGGAAGGCCCAGGTCGAGACCGACGGGGTGAGCGGGATCGCATTCGAGGGTGGCGACCCAGCGCCCGCCCCGGATCACGATCGGCGGGTGGTGCCCGCGGTTGACCCAGGAGAAGACCCCGCTGCGCAGGTCCAGCTGGGCCAGGATCGCGGTGGCGAAGCGGCTGCGGCCGAACTCCTCGATCAGGGCGCGCTCGATCGCCACGCTCGTGGCGATCAGGTCCGCTCCCTGGCGGCGGCTGTTCCGGCAGGCGGCGACGGCGAGGCTCGCGGTCAGGCCGGCGGAGGCGTCGTGGCCCATCGCGTCGAAGACCGCCAGGTTCACCAGGTCCCCGGCGAGGGCGTAGTCGAAGGCGTCACCGCCGATCTCGTAGGCGGGCTCCAGTGCCGCGCCGACCACCACCTCCTCGTTGGCGAAGGTCAGCGGCGGCATGAGGTTCCACTGCATCTCCGCGGCGACGCTCATCGAGCGGGTCCGCACCAGCCGGGCGTAGGAGTCGCTCTGCGAGCGCTTGCTCACCATCAGCAGCGCCACCAGCGACGCCAGGGCCCGCATGTCCTCCTGGACCCGCTCGTCGGCGCCGTCGGCGCCGACCCGCAGCACCCCCAGGCGCTCGGTCCCGTCCAGCAGCGGCACCCACCAGCCCGCGCCGCCCTCCCCGCCCGGCCTGGCGATGATCCGCATCTCCTGGAAGGCCCGGCCGGCGAGGGTCCCCTCGATCCGCAGCTCGTCCCTCTCCAGCTCGGGCTCCTCGTAGGAGTGCACCCCGTGCCCGGTCAGCAGCCGGAGCACCTCCTGGCGCAGGTCGGCCACGTAGATCAGCACCTCGTGCAGCCCGGCGTGGGCGGCGCACTCCTCCACCAGGGACGGCAGCTGCTCCATCCCCGACAGGTGGCTGCCCTCGACCAGCCCTTCCAGCATCCGCACCCGGCCCGCGGAGACATCCATGGCGCCGTCTCCTCCCCGCACGCGACGTCCCGGACCCGCCCGCGGTCCCCCTGGAGCGCTCCGCGGCCCCCCGCGCGCGGCAGGCGGGAACGCGGAGCCGGAACGGCCCCGGACCCTTCTCCTACCCCTGCCGGTTAACCCTCAGTCACCGTCCGCGCCGTCAGCGGCCCACGGGCTCCCCCACCGGCGCCTCGCGTACGGCGGAGCGGGGCCGCAGGGAGCCGGCCAGCCCGGCACCCGCCAGGGAGACGGCCGCGATCAGGCCGAACGCGGCGGGCAGCGAGGTCGCGTCGGCCACCCAGCCGATCACCGCCGGGGCCACCAGGCCGGACAGGTAGGTGATCGTCGCGATCCCCGCCACTCCCTGGCCGGGCGTCGCGGTGGCGTTGCCCCCGGCGGTGAAGACCAGCGGCACGGTCACGGCGACGCCCAGGCCCAGCAGGACGAATCCGGCGACACCCGGCCACGGGGTCCGGGCGGCGGCGACCAGGACGCAGCCGGCGGCGGCGAGCAGGCCTCCCGCGCGGACGGTCAGGACCGGCCCGAGCCGGTCGACGACCAGGTCCCCCGCCAGCCGGGTGACCGACATGGCCAGGGAGAAGACGGCGAAGCAGGCCGCCGCGACCCCGGCTCCCGCGCCGGTGACGTCCTCGATGTAGACGGCGGCCCAGTTCCGGCCGGCGCCCTCGGCGAAGGTGGCGCAGAACCCGACGACGCCGATCGCGAGGATCGCCCGCGACGGCACGGCGAACCGGGGCGGGGGCCGCTCCCCGGGCTCGGGCCGGGTGTCGAGCAGCGCGCGGCTCACCACGACGCCGACGGCCAGCAGCACCAGCGCCGTCGCCGCGTGGTGCAGGCGCGCGTCCACGGCGAACTCGGCGGCGAGCGCGCCCACGCCCGCACCGGCCAGGCCGCCGACGCTCCACATGCCGTGCAGTCCCGACATGACGGAGCGTCCCATCCGCTGCTCGACGACCACCCCCTGGGCGTTCATCGCGACGTCGCACGTTCCGGCCGCGGCGCCGTACAGGAAGAGCGCCGCGCAGAGCCAGGGGAGGCCGGGGGCCAGGGAGGGGAGCGCCAGCGCGGCGCACCACAGGGCGAGCAGGACCCGCGTCGCCGCCCGCCCGCCGTACCGGTGGACCAGGCGGCCGGACATCGGCATGGCCACGAAGGCGCCCAGGGCCGGGAAGAACAGGGCGAGCCCCAGCGCGGCGGAGTCCAGTGCGAGGTGGTCCTGCAGCCACGGGATGCGGGTCGCCCAGCTTCCGGCGACCGCGCCGTGCACGGCGAACACCGCGGCGACGGCGATCCGGGCACGTTTCGTGTCGGTATGCATGGGTTCAAAATTAACAGGCAGGTTCCCTGATAGAAAACATCTTTTTCCGGCCGTGGACAATGGGCGGCATGAGGACCGCCACCCCGAAGCTGGCCCGGGTGATCAACGACCGCCTCGCGCTCGACCTCCTGCTCGAGCGCGGGCCGCTGACCGCCCCCCAGCTCCGGGAGCTCACCGGTCTGTCCCGCCCGACCGTGTCCGACCTGATCGAGCGGTTGCAGGCGAACGGGCTGATCGCGGTCACCGGGGAGGCCGGGGAGGACCGCCGGGGGCCGAACGCGCGCCTCTACGGCCTCGTCGCCGACCGCGCCCACGTGGCCGGCGTGGACGTGCGCCGCGACGCGGTCAACGTGACCGTCGCCGACAGTCACCGGC
>NZ_CDRNDK010000396.1:0-5904 GCF_977012225.1 Planomonospora algeriensis
GCCCGCCGGTCCTCCGTACGGCGCGGCGCCCTGCGGCGGGACGCCGTAAGGCGGCTGCTGGCCGTACCCGCCGGGCCCCGGGTACGGCGCCTGCCCACCGGGGGCCGTCGGCTGCGCGAACACGCCGCCTGGGTGCCCCTCGGAGCCGGGATAGGGCACGGTGCCCTGCGGCGGGACGCCGTACGTGGTCTGCCCGAAACCGCCGGGGCCGGTCTGGTGCGGCGGGTAGCCGCCCGGTCCCGCCTGCTGCGGGAAGCCCCCCGGACCGGTCTGCTGCGGATGGCCGCCGGGACCGGCCTGATGGGCGAACCCGCCCGGTCCGGCCGGGTGGGCGAAGCCTCCGGGCCCGGTCTGGTGCGGCGGGTGGCTCTGGGCGCCCTGCGGGTGGGGGAAGCCGTCCGGGCCGGACCGGTCTGCTGGGCGGCCGCGGCCGAGCCTTCGGCGAGGATGCCCTGGGGTGGGACCGGGGGCGCGCCGCCCGTCGCGCCCGCGCCGCTGTGGCCGAGCAGGCGCATCAGCGCCTCGCTCGCCGTCGGGCGGAGCTTGGCGTCCTTGGCCAGGCAGTCGCCCACCAGCTCGCGCAGGGCCGCGTCGGCGATCGCCGACAGGTCCGGCTCGGCGTTCATGATGCGGTTGAAGATCGCCGGCAGGCTGTCGGTGCCGAACGGCGGCGCCCCGGTGGCGGCGAAGACCATGGTGCAGCCCCAGGCGAACATGTCGGCGGCCGAACCGGCCGCCTCGCCCGCGAGCTGCTCGGGGGTCATGTAGGAGGGGGTGCCGATCGCCATCGCGGTCAGCGTCGAGGTCCGGTCCAGGGCCTTGGCGATGCCGAAGTCGATGACGCGGGGGCCGTCGGGCGCGAGCAGCACGTTGGACGGCTTGAAGTCGCGGTGCACGATCCCCGCCTGGTGGATCGCGACGAGCGCGGTGACCGTGCCGATCGCGAGCCGGTGCAGCGCGGAGCCCGAGCGCGGGCCCTCCGCCGCCACGACCGCGTCGAGCGTCGGCCCGTCGATGTACTCGCTGACGATGTACGGGCGGTGCTGGTCCACTCCGGTGTCCAGCACCGCGGCGGTGCAGAACGGCGAGACGCGCTGGGTCGTGCTGACCTCGCGAACGAAACGTTCCAAAGCCTCCTCGTCCTGCGCGAGGTCGGCGCGGAGCAGCTTGACCGCGACACGCGCTCCCGACTCGGACTCACCGAGGTAGACCGTTCCCTGGCCCCCCTCGCCGAGGCGCGCGGTGAGCCGGTACTCGCGCACCCGCTCGGGATCCCCGGGGCGCAAGGGCGCAAGGTCCGGCATAGCGACACCCTCTCTCACTGGGCTTTTTCTGTCCCATTGTGAGGGCAAATCTCCATAACCTGCACATCAACCCCGGGACAGGGGTACAGAAAAGGCCCACCCGACGCCGGGAGGGCCCGGCCCGGGGCGGAGTCGCTCCGCTCCGGGCATCCGTGAGAAAACGCGCTATCCGGGGATCAGGCCCTCGTCCCCCAGCATCTCCCGGACCTCCTCCATCGAGGCGTCGGCCGGCGGCAGGATCAGCTCCGACGGCTCCAGGCTCTCGTCCGGCAGCTCCCTGCCGACCTCGCGGACCTTGTCCAGCAGGGCGTGCAGCCGGCCACGGAACGTCTCCTCGTCCCCCGCCTGGATGGCCGCCTCCAGCTCGCCGTCCAGCTTGTTGAGGACCGTGAGGTCGTCGGCGGCGATCTCGATCTGCCCCTCGCCCATGATGCGAACGATCACTGGCCCTCCCCCGGCTGGCGGTACTGCTGGGTCGGCTGCGGCTGGCCGTACGGCTCGGCCTGCGGCTGCGGCTGCTGCTGGTACTGCTGCTGCGGGGCCGGCTGCTGCTGCGGCTGGCCCTGTTCGATCGCGCTCTTCGGCGCGGGCGCCTGGCCCAGCTCGGCCTTCATCCGGGCGATCTCCAGCTCCACGTCGGTGCCGCCGCCCATCCGGTCCAGCTCCGCCTGGATGTCGTCGCCGCGCGACCCGCTGAAGTCGTCCAGCGCGCCGCTGGCGAGCAGCTCGTCGATGGCCCCGGCGCGCGCCTGCATCTGCGCGGTCTTGTCCTCGGCGCGCTGGATCGCCAGGCCGACGTCGCCCATCTCCTCGGAGATGCCGGAGAAGGCCTCGTTGATCCGCGTCTGCGCCTCGGCCGCGGTGTAGGTGGCCTTGATGGTCTCCTTGCGCGTGCGGAAGGCGTCGACCTTGGCCTGGAGGCGGTGCGAGGCGTGGGTGAGCTTCTCCTCCTCCGCCTGCAGGTTGTCGTGCTGCACCCTCAAGTCGGCGATCTGGGTCTGCAGGCCGTTGCGGCGGGTCAGCGCCTCGCGGGCGAGGTCCTCACGGCCCACGCTCAGCGCCTTGCGCCCCTGCTCCTCCAGCTTGCGCGCCTGCGCCTCGATCTGGTTGATCTGCAGCTCGACCCTCTTGCGCGAGGTTGCGACATCGGCCACGCCCCGGCGCACCTTCTGCAGCAGCTCCAGCTGCCGCTGATAGGAGTAGTCCAAGGTCTGGCGCGGATCCTCCATCTTGTCCAGGGCCTCATTGGCCTTGGACTTGAAGATCATGGAAAGTCTCTTCATCACGCTCATGCGCGTCGGCCGTCCCCTTCTTCAAATGCGCTTCGGGCCACCCCAGTGATTCCGGCCCCCGGGAAGAGCGGCGGAGCCACATAGGGTTCACCCTACGCATAACGCACGGGGGCGTCACTAAGTTGCAGTCCCGGTAGGCTGACCTTGTGTTCCGACGTACCCAGACCACCGCGGACGATTCCCCCGTCTCCGCCACCGATCCTAAGCCTGCGGGCAAGGGGCGTCCCACACCCAAGCGCCGGGACGCCGAAGGCCGTCGCCGCCAGCCGGTGAACGCTCCCAAGAACCGCAAGGAGGCCTACAAGAACCTCCGCGACCGCCAGGCCGCCGACCGCGCCAAGGCCCGCGAGGGCATGATGCGCGGCGACGAGCGCTACTTCCCGGCCCGCGACCGGGGGCCGGTCCGCAGGTTCGCCCGCGACTGGGTCGACTCCCGCCGCCTGGTCAGCCAGTACTTCCTGCCGTTCTCCCTGGCCATCCTGCTGCTCACCTGGATCCCCTTCCCGGTCGCCGTCCGCGGGCAGGTCACCGCGGCCGTGATCGGGATCGGCTGGCCGCTCATGATGCTCGGCGTCCTGTTCACCTCGATCTGGGTGTCCTGGAAGGTCAAGAAACTCGCCGCCGAGAAGTTCCCCGGCGAGAGCCTGCGGGGCGTCGGCTTCTACGCGGCGATGCGCGCGCTGCAGATCCGCAAGCTGCGCTTCCCGCCGCCGCAGTTCCTCCCCGGCGGCAAGCCGGTCCCGCCGAAGAAGTAGGACCCGCCGCCGAGCCCCGCCCCTCCGCGAGGAGCGGCGGGGCCGTCAGGCGTCCTCGACCTCCCAGGAGAGCTCCCCCTCCACCACCACCGGCCGCCAGTAGCCGATGGGCCCTCCGCTCTCCAGCGCGTCGGCGGTCATCCGCAGCAACGCGTGGTGGGAGCGGATCGGCACGTCCCCCGGGGCGAACCCGAGGCTCCCCTCATGGTCGGACTCCCCGACGTCGCGCCGGACCGAGTCGATCACCAGATGGTTCCCGAGCCCGTCCGCGCCGATTGGGATCATCCGCCCGTCCCACCATGCCGTACGGGGATCACCGGCCTCGTCCTCGCCGTCGATCGCGCACAGGCTCCGCCAGGTGTCGCGGATCGTGCGCACGTCCGCGATCCGGTACAGGAAGAAGGGGAAGCCCCAGGCCCTCCCGCTGCTCCTGGCCCCGTTGTGCCGGAGCAGGGAGGCCTTCAGGTCGTCGGGGAAGCGCAGGCCCATCTGCGCCTCGGCGACCGCGATCGTGCGGGCACGGGCGGGACCGGCCAGCGTGCGGTAGGTCTCGGGCGCGTTGGCCTTCAGCCACCGCTCGATGCGCGCCCACTGCCGGTTCACCGCCCGGACCGTCCTCGGGTCCGGTCTCCGCACCGCCGCCGCCGTGCGCACGGCCGGGGCGCAGTCCCGGTCGGGGGCCGCTCCGTACGGCTCCGCCCCCTCGGGAGCGCCGGCCTCACCGGTGTCGTCGGAGACGGGAGGCGGGACCGAGGGCGGCGCGGACTCCACGAAGGCGGTGCCCCTGCCCTCGCCCGCTCCGTCGCTCCATGCCTCGTCCTCGATCCGTTCGCCCTCGCCGCAGTGGACGAGCCCCGGTTCCCCGTGCCCTCCGGCCGTCTCCGGCGGATCGCACAGCCCCGTGGCGAACCCGTATGTGACCTCCGTGGCGGGTTCCTTGGAGAAGACCGCCGTCTCCAGCGCCTGGGCCGCGAAGACCAGCACGCACAGGGTGATCGCGGCGGAGCCCCAGCGCACCACGCGCCGGCGGGTCACCTCGTCCAGGGGCGGCCTCGGCGTTCTCGGCGGCAACGGCTTCGGCTCGTACCGCCTGCGCGCGAAACGCGCCAGGTCGGCGGCCGTCGGAGCACCGAGGATCGGGGCGGGCGGCCACGGCGCAGGGGTCTCCCGTCCCGGCGGGGAGCCCTGCGCGGAGTCCGGCGCGAGCCCCCGTGTGGAGCCGTGCGCGGAGTCCGATGCGGGCCCTCGCGGCCGGTTCCCCCGTCCGCCGGGACTCCGCGTCCCGCGGACCGTCCCCTCCTCCGGCGCCGCCGCGCGCCGGAGGGGGGCCGGACGGCGGCGCAGGCGCACGGCCACGGCCACCACCGCGACGAGAGCCGCCGTCGCGAGCGCGAGCCGTACCCATCTATAAGTGATCAAATGCCGCACGCCGGGCAGAGTATCCCGGATCAGATCTTCAGCCGGCGCCTACTAGGGTCGAAGACATGGAATTCCGTCACCTCGGCCGCAGCGGTCTCATGGTCAGTGAGATCAGCTACGGCAATTGGATCACGCACGGCTCCCAGGTCGAGGAGGACGCCGCCAAGGAATGTGTGCAGGCGGCGCTCGACGAGGGGATCACCACCTTCGACACCGCCGACGTGTACGCCGGGACCAAGGCGGAGGAAGTGCTCGGCCGCGCGCTCAAGGGCGTGCGCCGGGAGTCGCTGGAGATCTTCACCAAGGTCTACTGGCCGACGGGCACCGGCCCCAACGACCGAGGGCTGTCCCGCAAGCACATCACCGAGTCGATCCACGGCTCGCTGCGCCGCCTGCAGACCGACTACGTCGACCTGTACCAGGCGCACCGGTTCGACCACGAGACGCCCCTCGAGGAGACCCTCAAGACCTTCGACGACCTGGTCCGCCAGGGCAAGGTCCTCTACGTGGGCGTCAGCGAGTGGAACGCCGAGCAGATCGCCGCGGCGCTGAAGATCGCCGACGAGATGGGCTTCGACCGCCTGGTCTCCAACCAGCCGCAGTACTCCATGCTGTGGCGGGTCATCGAGGCCGAGGTCGTGCCGCTGTGCCAGCAGGAGGGCCTCGGCCAGGTCGTCTGGTCGCCGATCGCCCAGGGCGTGCTCACCGGCAAGTACCTGCCGGGCCGGCCGCCGCCCGCCGGCTCGCGGGCCACCGACCCGACCGGGGGCAACTTCATCTCCCGGATGCTCTCCGACGACGTGCTCACCCGCGTCCAGGAGCTCAAGCCGATCGCCGCCGACCTCGGCCTGACCATGGCCCAGCTCGCGGTGGCATGGGTGCTGCAGAACCCGAACGTCTCCTCCGCCATCGTCGGCGCGACCAAGCCCGAGCAGGTCCGGGACAACGTCAAGGCGGCCGGGGTGAAGCTGGACGCCGAGGTGCTGAAGAAGATCGACGACGTGCTGGACCCGATCGTCGAGCGCGACCCGGCCAAGACCGTCAGCCCGCCCAAGCGCCCGTAGCCGCGGCGGCGATGCGGGGACGTCCCAGGGCGGCCCCGCTCTGCGCAGTGGGCGCCGCCCACGGCCGCGA
>NZ_CDRNDK010000397.1:0-5878 GCF_977012225.1 Planomonospora algeriensis
CCCCGGCCGGCGCGCGGTCAGCCTCCTGAC
This sequence comes from Planomonospora algeriensis, assembly GCF_977012225.1. Classification (NCBI taxonomy): domain Bacteria; kingdom Bacillati; phylum Actinomycetota; class Actinomycetes; order Streptosporangiales; family Streptosporangiaceae; genus Planomonospora; species Planomonospora algeriensis. The sequence continues at coordinate 31 of NZ_CDRNDK010000397.1, forward strand.
CAGCGGCCTGGCCAGCGGAGCGAGCAGGGCCAGCAGCGACAGCCCAGCAGGGCCGCCGCGATCGGGCTGCGCACCAGGACCGCGGCGTCGCCCGCGCCGATGGCCAGGGCCCGGCGCAGCTGGATCTCCGCCATCGGGCCCAGGATCATGCCGATCACCGCGGGCGCGACCGGCAGGCCGAAGCGGCGCATCGCGAAGCCGAGCAGGCCCAGGACGTAGAGCACCACCAGGTCCACCCAGGAGGCGTTCAGGGCGTAGACCCCGAGCGCGGCGAACAGCACGATCCCGGCGTAGAGGTAGGGACGCGGGATGTGCAGCACCTTCGCCCAGACCGGAGCCAGCGGCAGGTTGAGCACCAGCAGCATGACGTTGCCCAGGAACAGCGACGCGATCATGCCCCAGACCAGGGCCGGGTTGTGGTCGAACAGCTGGGGGCCGGGCTGCAGGCCGTACTGCTGGAAGGCCGCCAGCATGATCGCGGCGGTGGCCGAGGTGGGCAGGCCCAGAGTGAGCAGCGGGACCAGGGTGCCCGCGGCGGAGGCGTTGTTGGCGGCCTCGGGGCCCGCGACGCCCTCGATCGCGCCCTTGCCGTACTCCTCGCGGGCGGTCCCGCGGGCCAGCCGCCGCTCGATCGAGTACGACAGGAACGTCGGGATCTCCGCGCCGCCGCCCGGCAGCGCGCCGAACGGGAAGCCCAGCGCGGTCCCGCGCAGCCACGGCCGCCAGGACCGGGACCAGTCGGAGCGGCCGAGGAAGGCCCGGCCGACCGGGATGATCTCCGGTTCGTCGTGGCGCAGCCGGGAGGCCACGTAGAGCGCCTCGCCCAGCGCGAACAGGCCGACCGCGACGACCACCACCTCGATGCCGCCGAGCAGCTGGGGGACGCCCAGGGTCAGCCGGGCCTGCCCGGTCTGCTCGTCGATGCCGATCAGGCCGATGACCAGGCCGAACCCCAGCGAGGCCAGGCCGCGCACCACCGAGCGCGACAGCACCGATGAGACCGCGGTGAACGCCAGCACCGCCAGCGCGAAGTAGTCCTCCGGCCCGAAGGAGATCGCGAAGTCCACGACCAGGGGGGCCGCGACGACCAGCAGGCCGGTGGCGATCGTGCCCGCGACGAACGACCCGATCGCCGCGGTGGCCAGCGCCTGGGCGGCCCGGCCGCGCCGCGCCATCTTGTTGCCCTCCAGCGCGGTGATCATCGAGGAGCTCTCGCCGGGCGTGTTGAGCAGGATCGAGGTCGTGGACCCGCCGTACATGCCGCCGTAGTAGATCCCGGCGAACATGATGAACGCGCCGGCCGGCGGGACGTTGAAAGTGATCGGCAGCAGCAGGGCCACGGTCATCGCCGGGCCGATGCCGGGCAGCACCCCCACCAGCGTGCCGAGGGTGACCCCGGCCAGCGCGTAGAGCAGGTTGACCGGGGTGAGCGCGGTCGCGAACCCGTCCAGCAGCAGTTGGAAGGACTCCACCTAGATCACCCCCGAGAGCAGCCCGGCGGGCAGCGTGACGCCCAGGCCCTTGACGAAGGCCAGGTAGGACAGGGTGGACAGGACGATCGCGAGCGCGCCGGCGCGCAGCCGGTGCGCCGCGCCGAGCGTCACCGCCAGCCCGAAGAACAGCAGCGCGCCCGCGATGATCCAGCCCAGCGGGTCGACCAGGCCCGCGAAGGCCAGGAAGATCACACTGACCTGGAGCACGGTCCGCCAGTCCGCGGGGGCGGCGGCGTCGACGTCCTCGCTCTCCTCCGGGTCTCCGTGGCCGCCGCGGAGCACGTCGGCCGCGTAGCAGACCCCGATCACCAGCAGCGCGATCCCGACGAGCACCGGGAAGAAGCGGGGTCCCAGCCCCAGCGTGGAACTGGCGGCGGAGACGTCCGCCGTGCCCGCGAGCACGAATCCGCCCAGCCCCAGGACGACCAGCGCCATCACCAGCTCCGGCCGCCGCCAGTCCCACCCCGGCCCGCCCTCCGGCCCCTCGGGGGAGGACATGTCGGAGGACATCAGGAGACGAGTCCCATCTCGGCGATGATGGCCTTGATCCTGGTCTGCTCGGCCGCCAGGAAGTCGGCGAACGGCTTGCCCGCCTGGAAGGCGTCGGTCCAGCCGTTCTTGGCCACCGCGTCCTTCCACGCCTGCGACCCGTGCATCTTCGTGACCAGGTCGACCAGCTTCTTCTGAGCCTCCTCGTCCAGGTCGCGGGGGGCGACGAACCCGCGCCAGTTGGCCAGCTCGACGTCCAGGCCGGCCTCCTTCAACGTGGGCGCGTCCACGCTGGCGATCCGCGCCGGAGCGGACACGCCGAGGGCGCGCAGCCGTCCCGACTTCACGTGCTCGGCGAACTCACCGACCCCGGAGACGCCCATCGCGACCTTGTTGCCCAGCAGCGCGTTCAGCGCCTCGCCGCCGCCGGAGTGCGCGATGTAGTTGACCTGCTTGGGGTCGATCCCGGCGGCCTTGGCCATCAGCCCCGCCACGATGTGGTCGGTGCCGCCGGCCGAGCCGCCCGCGATCGCGACCTTCGCGGGGTCCGCCTTCCACGCCGCGACCAGGTCCGCCAGCGTCCGGTGCGGGGACTCGGCGGGGACGACGACGAGCTCGTACTCCTCGACCAGCTTCGCGACGGGCGTGGTGTCGGCCAGGGTCACCTGCGACTTGTTCTGCTCGACCGCGCCCACCATGACCAGGCCCATGGTCATCAGCAGGTCGCCGTTGCCCTTCTCCCGCTCCAGCTGGGACAGGCCGATGGTGCCGCCCGCCCCGGGCACGTTGTAGACCTCGATCGTGCGGGACGGGTCGAGGCTCTTGAGGGCCTGCTCCGCCGTACGGGCGGTCTGGTCCCAGCCGCCGCCGGGCGAGGCGGGGGCCATGATCCTCAGCGCGCTGGTGCCCGAGGGCGACCCCGAGCCGCAGGCCGTGAGGGCGGCGAGCGGCAGGATCGCCAGGACCGCGAGTCTGCGAAGGCGCATGTCATCTCCTGACAACGAAAGAAACGGCGTGGTGAGGATGCTGGAGGGTGCGCGCCGCGCTGTCGATGCTTTGCGTGCTTGCCGTCGTATCGGTCGTATTGGTCACGGCCGCAGGGCCGCCGCGACCCGGCCGTGACCTCCAGGTGCTTTCATGAGGTCTCTGACCTGGGAGTACTCGTGCGAAAGATCCTCAGCGCCTCCCTCGGCACCCAGCTGTTCGTGCTGCAGATGGCGGTCGTGCTGCTCTCGGCGGGCGGTACGGCGGGCGTCTGGACGGAGCACCTGCGCGACCAGCTCGAGCGGCGGCACCAGCAGCGGGCCCTGGCCATCGCCGAGGCGGTGGCCGGGCTGCCCGAGGTGCGGGAGGCGTTCGCCCACCCCCGCCCGCCGTCGGTCCTGCAGCCGATAGCGCTGGGCGTGCAGGCCGCGACCGGCGCGGACTACGTGGTGATCGCCAACCGCGACCAGATCCGCTACGCCCACCCCAACCCCGCGCTGATCGGCAGGCGGCTGTCCACCGACGGCTCGCAGGTCCTGTCCACCGGCCGCGCCTGGACCGGCGTCCAGACCGGGACCCTCGGCCGCTCGGTGCGGGGCAAGGCCGCCGTCCGCGACGCCTCCGGCGCGATCATCGGCCTGACCTCGGTCGGGGTGCTGGAGGAGACCGTCGCCGGCCAGTTCGGCGCGGCCCTGCCGCCGCTGCTCTGGACCGTGCTGGCCGTGCTCCTCGCCGGATCGGCCGGGGCCGCGCTGATCGCCCGCCGGGTCCGCCGGCAGACCTTCGGCCTCGAACCGGCGGAGATCGCCTCCCTGCTGGAGCAGCGCGAGGGCGTGCTGCACGGTGTGAAGGAGGGCATCGTCGCCCTCGACCTGCAGGGCGGGGTGACGCTGCTCAACGACGCCGCGCGGGAGCTGCTCGGCCTGTCGGCCTGCGACGTCGGCCGCCGGCTCGCGGAGCTGCCGCTCTCGGACCGCATGCGCGACGTGCTGGCGGGGGAGGACGAGGGCGACGACCGGGTGGTGCTGCACCGGGACCGGGTGCTGGTGCTCAACCGCATGCCGGTGGCCGTGCGCGGGCGGAGCAACGGCTGGGTGGTCACCCTGCGCGACCGGACCGAGCTGGTACGGCTGGCGCGCGCGCTCGACCAGGCCAGCAGCACGACCGACGCGCTGCGCGCCCAGGCCCACGAGTTCGCCAACCGCATGCACACCGTCGTCGGCCTGCTGGAGCTCGGCGAGCACGAGACGGCGATCGGCTACATCACGCGGACCACCGAGGTGATCGGCCACCACTCGGCGGGCATCAGGGAGAAGGTCGCCGACCCGACCCTGGCCGCGCTGCTGCTGGCCAAGTCCGCCGAGGCCGCCGAGCGGGGCGCGGCCCTGGTGCTCGCCGACGACTGCCGGGTGGAGGAGGGCGCGCTCGGCGACCCGCAGGACGCGGTGCTCGTCGTCGGCAACCTGGTGGCCAACGCCCTGGACGTGCTGGAGGAGATCGGGGGGACGGTGGAGGTCTCGGTCCGCACCGAGAAGGACGGTCTGCACATCCGCGTCGGAGACTCCGGCCCCGGCGTCAGCCCCGCCCTGGCCGAGGAGGTGTTCCGGGAGGGCTTCACCACGAAGGTCGCCCGCTCCGGCCCCCGCGGGCTCGGCCTGGCCCTGACCCGGCAGGCGTGCCTGCGGCGCGGCGGCTGGATCCGCGTGCACAACGCGGGCGGCGCGGTCTTCACGGCCCTGCTGCCCCGCAGAGAGGAGGCCGCGTGAACGCCCCCCGGGGAACGGCGCCGCAGATCGGCGTCCTGGTCGTGGACGACGACTTCATGGTGGCCAGGATCCATGCCGGTTACGTCGCGCGGGTGCCTGGGTTCACCGTGGTCGGCGCCGCGCACACCGGGGAGACGGCGCTGGCGGCGGTGGCGCGGCACCGGCCCGACCTGGTGCTGCTCGACATCTACCTGCCGGACATGTCGGGACTGGACGTGCTCAGGGAGCTGAGGGGCGCCTCCCACCCCGTCGACGTGCTGGTCGTCACCGCGGCGCGCGACACGGTCACGGTGCGCGAGGCCATGCGCGGCGGCGCGGTGAACTACCTGGTCAAGCCGTTCGGGGCCGGAGCGCTCACCGAACGGCTGGAGCGCTACGCCGACCTGCGCCGGCGGCTCTCCGCGATCGGGTCCGCCGCGGGCCAGGACGAGATCGACCGGCTGTTCGGTGAGGGAGGGGGCGGCGGCGGCCCGCAACCGCTGCCCAAGGGGCTGTCCGGGACCACCTGCGCGCTGGTGGAGGACGTGCTCAGGCAGGCGGGCGCGGACCTGTCGGCGACCGAGGTGGCGGCGCTCACCGGCCTGTCCCGGGTCAGCGCCCGGCGCTACCTGGAGCACCTGTGCGCCACCGGCCGGACCCGCCTGCGGCCGAAGTACGGCACCGCCGGCCGGCCGGAGCACCGCTACCTGTGGACCGGTTGATTTGTGACCCCTTCGGGGACGACGGCCGGTCATTGTGGTTTAGGGTTGCCGAGGGGAGAAAGTGTGAGGGAGGGGACGGAGGCCGTGCGGAACGCCGGAAGGCCAACCGAACCACCGACGGATCCGTTCGCCGCGGTCCCCCTGCCCTCACATCCGATCCGGCCGGGCGCCGCCGCCGGATCGCGGGATCCGCACAGGCCCGTCGCGGAGCGGCCGAGGTCCGGGCCGGACGGCGCCTCGAACGGCGCTCCGAACGGCGCTCCGAACGCCGCCCCCACCGGTGGCCCCCGCCTCCCTCCGGGCGTCTCACCCGACATCTTCGGGCCCTCCGGCGATCCCGGCTTCGGCCGGACCGCCGGACCGGCCGCGGGAGGAACGGCTGCCGCAGGCCGCGCTCCCGCCTCCAGCCCTGCGG
>NZ_CDRNDK010000398.1:0-5874 GCF_977012225.1 Planomonospora algeriensis
TCACCCGGTGAGCGACGGCCAGGCGGCGTGCAGGGCCTCCCGCCAGTCCCGCATCGGGGCCATCCCCGCCGCCGCCCACCGGTCGTGGCCGAGCACGCTGTTGGCGGGCCGGGGCGCGGGGCGGGGAAGGCCGAGGCCGGCACCGGGCGGATCCGGCCGGGATCGGCGCCGAGCAGGGCGAACACCTCGCGGGCCAGGCCGTACCAGGTCGTCCGGCCGGAGCCGGTGCCGTGGTAGACGCCGGCGGGCGCGGCCGACCGGCCGAGCTCCACCAGCCGCCGGGCCAGGTCGGCGGTCCAGGTCGGCTGCCCGTGCTGGTCGTCGACCACGTCGAGCGTCTCCCGCTCCGACTCCAGGCGGATCATCGTCCGGACGAAGTTCGGGCCCGCGGCGCCGTACAGCCAGGCCGTGCGGACGACGTAGCCGGTGTCCGGCAGCAGTTCCAGCACCGCCCGCTCGCCCGCCAGCTTGGTCCTGCCGTAGGCGTTGACCGGGGCCGCCGGGGCGTCCTCGGCGTACGGACCGGTCTCCCGGCCGGAGAAGACGTAGTCGGTCGACGGGTGCAGGAGCCGGATCCCGGTCTCGGCGCAGGCGGCGGCCACGGCCCGCGCGCCGTCGCCGTTGACCGCCAGCGCCCGCTCCTCCGCCGCCTCGGCGTCGTCCACCGCGGTCCAGGCCGCGCAGTTGACCACTACGTCGGGTTCGGCGTCCTTGAGGGCGACCCGGACCGCCTCGGTGTCGCGGACGTCCAGCTCCTCCCGGCCGAGCGCGACGACCTCCTCCCCCTCGGCGCGCAGCAGCGCCACCAGGTCGGCGCCGAGCAGCCCCCGCGAACCGGTGACCAGCCAGCGCGTCACTTCGCCTCCTTGAGGGGCTTCCACCACGAGGGGTTGTCGGCGTACCAGCGGACGGTCTCGGCCAGGCCCCGGTCGAACTCCGTGCCGGGCCGGTAGCCGAGGGCCCGCAGCCTGCCGTCGTCGAGGGAGTAGCGGCGGTCGTGGCCCTTGCGGTCCTCGACGTACTCGACGCTTCCCCAGTCCGCCCCGCACGCCCGCAGCAGCCGGTCGGTGAGCTCGCGGTTGGTCAGCTCCGCCGTACCGGCGATGTGGTAGACCTCGCCGGGCTCGCCCCGCTCGGCGACGAGCTGGATGCCAGCGCAGTGGTCGTCCACGTGGACCCAGTCGCGGACGTTGCCGCCGTCGCCGTAGAGTGGGACCTTCCGCCCCTCCAGCAGGTTGGTCACGAACAGCGGGACGACCTTCTCCGGGAACTGGTAGGGGCCGTAGTTGTTGCCGCACCGGGTGATGCTGACGGGCAGGCCGTGGGTGACGGCGTAGGCGCGGGCGATCATGTCGCCGCCCGCCTTCGCCGCGGAGTACGGCGAGCGCGGCCGGAGCGGCGCCTCCTCGGTCCACGAACCGGTCTCGATCGACCCGTAGACCTCGTCCGTGGAGACCTGGACGACCTTCGCCGTCCCGGCGTCCAGGCAGGCCTGCATCAGTGTCTGCGTGCCCAGCACGTTGGTGCGGACGAAGTCGGCGGCGCCGTCGATGGACCGGTCGACGTGCGACTCCGCCGCGAAGTTGACCACGAGGTCGTGGCCGGGGACGACCTCGGCGAGCAGGCCGGGGTCGCAGACGTCACCGTGGACGAAGCGGTAGCCGCCCTCGACCGGGGCGAGGTTGGCGAGGTTGCCCGCGTAGGTGAGCTTGTCGAGCACGGTCACGGACGCGCCCGCGAACGCGGGGTACCCCCCGGTGAGGAGGGTGCGCACGTAGTGGGAACCGATGAAACCGGCGCCGCCGGTGACGAGGACTCTCATGAACTGATCTGCACCTTGCTGTGGTCGCCCAGCACCAGCCGGTGGGCTCTGGGAGTGGCGGGGGCCGGAGTCACCTCGACGTCCTGGCCGATGAGGGATGCCTCGATCCGGCGCACGCCCCTGATGGAGGAGCGCGGCAGGACGATGGAGTACTCGATCTCGCTGGCGGTGACCGTGCAGTCGGCTGCGATCGAGGTGAACGGGCCGACGTAGGAGTCGGTGACCTGCGCTCCGGGACCGATCACCGCGGGGCCGACGATGCGGGAGCGGAGCACCCGCGCGCCCGGCTCCACGACGACCCGGCCGATCAGCTCGCTGGCGGCGTCCACCTCGCCGGCCACCGCGGGCTCCAGCGACTCCAGGACCAGCCGGTTGACCTCCAGCATGTCGGTGACGTTCCCGGTGTCCTTCCAGTAGCCGGAGACGACCGTCGACTCCACCCGCTGGCCGTCGTCGATCAGCCACTGGATCGCGTCGGTGATCTCCAGTTCGCCCCGCCAGGACGGCTTCAGCTCGGCGACCGCCTCGTGCACGCTGGGGCTGAACAGGTAGACGCCCACGAGGGCGAGGTCGCTCTTGGGCTCTCTGGGCTTCTCCTCCAGCCCGATCACCCCGCCGTCCGGGCCCAGCTCGGCCACGCCGAACTGGCCGGGGTCGGCGACCCGGGTCAGCATGATGTGCGCCGACGGCCGTTCGGCGGTGAAGCGCTCCACCAGCGCGTTGATCCCGCCGACGATGAAGTTGTCCCCGAGGTACATGACGAAGTCCTCGTCGGCGAGGAAGTCCCGCGCGATCCGCACGGCGTGCGCCAGCCCGAGCGGGGCCTCCTGGCGCAGGTAGGTGACCTCCAGCCCGAAGGAGGACCCGTCCCCCACGGCCGCCTCGATCTCGGCGTGGGTGTGGCCCACCACGATGCCGACCTCGCGGATGCCCGCCGCGGCGATGGCCTCCAGCCCGTAGAACAGGACGGGCTTGTTGGCGACCGGGACGAGCTGCTTCGCCGAGGTGTGGGTGATCGGCCGCAGGCGCGTGCCGGACCCTCCGGCCAGTACGAGCGCCTTCACGTCTAGTAAGCCCCTTCCCCTGTGGTCACCGTCGACCAGGTCTTCCAGAGTATTTGCAGGTCCAGGACCAATGACCAATTCTCCACATATCTCAGGTCGAGTCGGACCGACTCCTCCCACGAGAGGTCCGATCGGCCGCTGACCTGCCAGAGCCCCGTCATGCCGGGCTTGACGAGCAGGCGCCGCCGCACGTCGGAGCCGTACCTGGCGACCTCGGCCGGGAGCGGCGGCCGCGGGCCGACCAGGGACATCTCGCCGCGCAGCACGTTGACCAGCTGGGGGAGCTCGTCCAGGGAGTATCTCCGCAGCCAGGCGCCCACCGGCGTGATCCTTGGATCGTTCCTAATCTTGAAGAGCACGCCGTTGCCCTCGTCCTTCTCCAGGAGCTCCTCGCGGACGAGTTCGGCGTCGGGGACCATGGTCCTGAACTTCAGGATGGTGAACTCCCGCCCGCCGCGGCCCACGCGCGTCTGCCGGAACAGCGCGGGACCCGGGCCGCCGAACCTGATCAGGGCGGCCAGCGCCAGGAACACCGGGAGCAGGACGAGCAGCGCGACCGCCGCCATCACCCGGTCGAAGACCCCCTTGACCAGCTGCCGGGCGCCGTTGAGGTCGGGGTGGTCCACGTGCAGGAGGGGCAGCCCGGCCACCGGCCGGATGTTGATGCGCGGACCCGCGACCTCCATGAGCGCCGAGGCCACGTAGAGCTCCGTGCCCGTCTCCTCCAGGCGCCAGGCCAGCCGCCGCAGGGCGAGCCCGTCGAGCTCCGGGCAGGAGAGCACGGCCACGGTGTCGGCCTGCACGAGCCGCACCGCGTCCGCGGCGCTGTGCAGGTCGCCGAGCACGGGGAACCCGTCGAACTGGCGGGGCGCCCGTCCCTCGGGGGCGGGCAGGCAGGCGCCGACGATCCGCATGCCGTGGTGGCGCTCCCGGCTCAGCTGGGTGTGCAGTTCGAGCACCGACGACCAGTGCCCCACCACGAGCACCCGGCGCAGGCACTCCCCCTCGTGCCTCCGGCGGTGCAGGCGCTTGCGGTAGCCGTACCGGAAGACGAGGTCGGCGAGGCCGGCGAGCGGGATCCCCACGATCACGTAGCCGCGGGCGATCGGTGTCTGCGTGGCGTACGCGGCGATGGCCACCGCCGAGGCCATGCCGATGGCCGCCTGGAAGACGCGGCGGTACTCCTCCGGCCCGTCCCCCAGGTAGCGCTGGTCGTAACCGCCGGTGATCATCATGGCCAGCGGCCAGAGCATGATGATGCACAGCGCCAGCCAGGTCTCCTGGGCATAGAGGTAGCCCATCTGGTGCCGGACGGCCACCACCCCCGCCAGGGAGGCCGAGACGCAGGCCAGGTCGCCCGCGGCGGCCGTCCGCAGATAGTGCTTCATCCAGTCGTGCGAACCCAGCCGCTGCCGAGGTGCACGCAGCGGCTCACTCACTAAACTGTCCATCGTCCCTCGCCGTCTCGCCCCACCCACGAACAACAGACGCCCCTGGCATCCCCCTGGTTGACCGCTTACCACCAGTTGCCAGACATATCTAGAGATCGTAGGAAGCGGCAAAGTTCACGCATAGGCAAGACCGATGTCCACATACGGTCACATGTCTGTGAATATGCATTCTTGACATCTCGTGTCGTACGCGACCGTCCCGAGCGGCAGTTCGAACCGTCTCGTCAGACGTCACGGATTCCCCTGACGTCCCAGATCGGACGATATCGGGAATGAAAAACGACATGATTGCAACTATCCGGATTTGTCATGAGTTGTTCTTGACAGGCCGGCGGCGTCGGGCGTCAGTCGTACTCCAGGTCCGGCAGGGGCGACGGCGGATCGGGGCTGCGCCAGACGACGACCGCGGAATCGTCGGCGGAGTCCACCGCCGCGCTGAGCCGGTCGATGTCGAAGTCCGGAAGATAGCGGAGCCGGGCGAGGAAGGTGGCGTCCGTCGCCGACCGGGGCACGACGCACCCCTGGCCGTCCCGGTCGAGCAGGATGTACAGGATCTCCGCGTCGCTCTCGCCCGCGATCCGCACCTCGACGACGTCCTCCCACGCGAGGGCGTCGACGCTGCCGTCCGCGTAGTGACGGGTCACGCCTTCTTCGGTGACGTAGACGTAGGTATCCGGCACTGAGTTGCCGTGCATGGCCGCGATTGTGACGACTCCGGGGCTTGTCACGCAATAGAGCCGCGCGAGCCGGCCGGTCGCCGCCGCGCGCGGATCACACCCCGGAGGGTGCGCCCCAGCCGTGGTCGAGGTGCGCGGCGACCGCCCTGCGGGCGGCCTCCTCCGGGCCCGCGCCGATCGCGTCGAGCAGGTCGCGGTGCTCGGCCACCAGCACGTCCCGGTCGGCGTAGGAGTCGCGCAGCCGGACCAGGCCCAGCCGGGTCTCGGCCGCCAGCACGGCGTAGAGCCGTTCCAGCCGGGGACTGCCCACGGCGACGATCAGGGCCTGGTGCAGTGCCATGTGCTCGGCCACCACGTCGGACCAGGGCGCGTCGCCCGGCAGCGCGGCCATCCGCTCCAGCGCCCCGTCCGCCTCGGCCACCCGCCGCCCGGCCAGCGAGGCGGCCATCAGGTCCTCCAGCGGACGCCGGACGAACGTCAGGTCGTCCAGGTCCTCCCCGGTCACCTCGGCCACCTGGGCGCTGCGGTGCCGCTCCCTGCGGAGCAGTCCCTCGTGGACCAGGGCCGCCAGCGCCTCGCGGACCGTCGGGCGGGCCACCCCGTAGGCGGCCGAGAGCTCCTGCTCGGGCAGGGCCGTGCCCGGCGGGATCTCCCCGGAGAGCACCCGGCGGCGCAGCTCCTCGGTGAGCGCGGTGACGGCGGAGACGGGGCGCAGGGGGACGGTCACACCAGGAGCCTATTGCCGGCGCTCCGGCCCGGCGGCCCGGATCACGCCGTCGGCGAGGGCGGGCGCGGGGACGACGGTGACCTCGGCGACGGGAGCGGGGACGACGGCGGCCTCGGCGGCGGGGCTCCGGTCC
>NZ_CDRNDK010000399.1:0-5823 GCF_977012225.1 Planomonospora algeriensis
CCCGTGGAACAGGAACAGCAGGCCCGTCACGGCGCGGAAGAGCGAGAGCACTGGTCCGGAGAACCGGTCGAGATTCATGAGGTCACCCCTTGTCTCGTGGCGGTCGGTGCCCGTCGTCGCCGTGCGGGCGGATCCGAGCCGTCCGGACGCACCGGGTAATCACCATCAGACATGGCGTCCAATACGATGAAAGCATTGGTCCAGCCATTCACTGGCTCTTCCCAGCACGCACCGACCGTCGTTGAAAGTTCAACTGACTCATCAAAGGGTGCAATCCCGGACACTTATTGTCAACCACCCGTATGACCTCCGTCGACGGAGGAGGACGACTCGCGATCCCCCGTCCACCTGGCCTTACGCCTTCCCATCTGCCATTTCCCCAGAGCGTGAACGGCAATTCATCCGATTCATCGCCACATATCCGATGAAAGTTTCCCGGCGCATCTCATCATTCGGACGACTGCGAAAGTTTCGGAACTCAGATGGCGCTCCGGTCCCATACGGGGCCGCGCGGGAATGGCACGTTCCAGGGTTTTCCGGCCCCGATCCCCGGCGGCCCGCCGCCGACGACCAGTCCGGCGGACACGGACGGGCGGGCACGGACGGGCGGGCACGGGCGGACGGTTCTCGATCGTGCCCGGACGCTTCCGTTGCCGGGGCCTTGCCCGGAACGGGAAGGACTCAGGCCATGATTCTTCCCGTCGACGGCCCGGCGCGGCGAACGCTGCTGACCGGTGCCGTGTCCCTTGCAGCCACGTGCCTCGTCGGCCGATCGCCGGCCGAGGCGGCGAGCACGGCGGCGCCCACGCCCACCGCAGGACCGCTTCCGAACTCGCCGAAGGCCGCGTACGACCGGCTGATGGAGGGCAACCGCCGCTGGGTGAGCGGCGAGCTCCGACATCCCGACCGCGATCCCACCCGCCGGGAGCTGCTGGCCCAGCAGCAGCAGCCCTACGGAGTGGTGCTGGCGTGCATCGACTCCCGGGTCGCACCCGAGCTCGTCTTCGACACCGGGCTGGGCGAGCTGTTCGTGATGCGCACCGGCGGGCTGGCGGTGGGTCCGGTGGTCACCGGATCCGTCGAGTACGGGCCGATGACCGGCGGGACTCCGCTGATCGTCATACTGGGCCATCAGCGATGCGGCGCGGTCTCCGCCGCCTACAAGGCCCTGCGGGAAGGCGAGCCGCTGCCGGGCAACCTGCAGGCGATCGAGCAGGCGCTGCGTCCGGCGTACGAGCAGGCCGCGCGGGAGGGCGGCGCCGATCCCGTCGAGACGATGACCAGGGCCCAGGTGAAGCTGACCGCGGACGACCTGCGCGGCAACCGGGACCTCGCACCGCTGGTGGGCAGGGGGGCCCTGGCGGTGGTCAGCGCGTACTACTCCCTGGACACGGGCCGGGTCGAGATCCTGAACGGCGCCCCGGCCTGAGCGCTCAAGCGTTCCGGGACCCGTGGCCGCATCGGCCGCTCAGGGAGCTCGCCGACAACGGAAAGGCCCGCCGGTTGATGTCAACCGGCGGGCCTTGACCTGCGTCTTACCTGTGTGGGCGATACTGGGATCGAACCAGTGACCTCTTCGGTGTGAACGAAGCGCTCTCCCGCTGAGCTAATCGCCCGCCCTGCGGCCCCTTGCGGCGCCGACGTGGAAAACCATACATCAATCCGGGACCGGTGGCGAAACGACGTGCGCAACGGCATGATCTTGGGAGTGGCGGCACGGAGACGGCACGTCGGGAGGCAAAGGTCCGCGGATGAGCCCGGTGGGGGGCTACGGTGTCATACCATCATCCTGATCCGCAGAAGTACCGTAAGACCCGAGCTGGACCCCTTCGCCCAGGACGCCCCTCCAGGGGAGTCGACCGTGATGGAAACGATGCGCAAAACCCTTGGAAATATGGCGCGGTTGATGACGTTTGGCCAGGCTGATGCCCAAATGTCGCACTGTGATGTGCGTTACAGAAGGGCCCAGAGGCGGAATCTTTCCTACGGGCTCCGTCGTTGCGCGTCATAACCATGGACGAAGCCCGTCACAGCAGTGATAGCCCCGCAGAGGGGACCGACGACGAAAAGGTTTGGCTGACGATGAACAGCACCACCGTCTCTGCCGAGCTGGGCCTTCGGCTTGTGGTCCCCGACCGTAGCACCGTCCCCCTGCTCGCCGGACTGAGCTACACCGCCGATGATCCGTACGCCATCAGGATGGCCTTCCACGTGGGCAACGACGAGCCCGTGGAGTGGATCTTCGCCCGCGAGCTGCTGACCGTCGGCATCGTGCGCCGGGTCGGCGACGGCGACGTCCAGGTGTGGCCCGCCCGCGCCGACGGGGAGCGGACCCTGCACATCAGTCTCACCTCGCCGTTCGGCCAGGCCCTGTTCGAGGTCCCGCTGGCCCCGCTCACCGAGTTCCTGCACCGGACCTACGAGCTGGTCCCCGCGGGCCGGGAGACCGACTTCATGAACCTCGACTCGGAGCTCAGCAACATGCTCTGGAGCTCCTGACCACCCGGCTCGGCCATTCCCCGGCGCAGCGGCCCGCCCCGGCAGGCGGCGCCTACCGGGCGAGCATCCCGCGCATCCGGGCGATCTCGATTCCCTGACCGGAGACGACGTCGCCCGCCATGGCGATCATGATCCGGTCCGTACCGGCCTTGAGCTGCTGCGATGCCATCGTCACCGCGGCCTCGTGGTGACGGATCATCAGGGTCAGGAAGAGCTTGTCGAAGGCCGCGCCCCTGGCCGTCCTGAGCCGGTTCATCTCCTCCGGGGTGACGGTGTGGTCGTCGTGCCCGCCGTGGCCGTCCTGGCGGCGGCCGACCGATTCCAGCCATGAGGTCATGGCCGCGATCTCGGGCCGCTGCGCCGCGCCGATCCGCTCCGCCAGCGTGCGCACCTCCTTCGACGACGACCGCGCCGGGACCAGCTCCACCATCTCCAGGGCCTGGCGGTGGTGCGGGATCATGCCCTCGGCGAACCGCACGTCCGCCGCGCCCACCCGCGCCTCGGACTCCCCCAGCCGCTCGCCCGGCGTCGCCGTACGGCCGGCGTCCCCGGGGCCGCCCGGCACGATGACCGGTGCGCCGGTGCCCGCCACCAGCGGCGACGCCGTTTCCGGCCCGGGGGCCGCGCACCCCGTCGCGACCGCCGTCGCCACGATCGCGACCAGGACGAGACTCGACCGGCACATAATCCCCATAACATCAATAATGCGGTAAACATTCGAATCAATGGGGGCACTGTGCGATCAACCGTGGCGTTCGCGCTGGCGGCGATGCTCGTGATGGCGGGCTGCGGCGCGAACTCCGAACCGCCGGATCCCGGTACGGCGCCGCCGTCCGCCGCGGGTTCCGGCGCTCCGTCCGCTTCGGCGTCCGCGCAGCCCGATGCCGGTGACGTGATGCACAGCGCCAACGTCACCCACGTCGCCAACATGCCGCCGCAGCCGCCCCTCGACGGCCCCCAGTCGTGGGGCACCGACCTGGCCTTCCAGGGCGACCACGCGTTCGCGGGCAACTACGACGGCTTCACCGTGTTCGACATCTCCGACCCGGCCGAGCCCGCCGTGGTCAGCCGGGTGCTCTGCCCCGGCGAGCAGAACGACGTCTCGGTGACGGGGAACCTGCTCTTCCTCTCCGTGGACACCCCGCGCGGCGGGCCGGAGTGCGACGCCGCCCAGGGCGGTCAGGAGGGAGGCGGCTGGGAGGGCATCCGCATCTTCGACGTCTCCGACAAGGCGCATCCGAAGTTCGTCTCGGCCGTCGCCACCGCCTGCGGTTCGCACACCCACACCCTCGTGCCGGGCGAGAACGCCGAGACGGTCTACCTCTACGTCTCCTCCCCCGGTCCGGAGCCGGGTTCGGCCACCTGCCCGGCCCCGCACAACATCTTCTCGATCGTCGAGGTGCCCGTCGGGAACCCCGCGGCGGCCAAGGTCGTCGCCAAGCCGGTGATCGACGGCACCGCCGCCCGGGTGGGCGGCGGCGCCGACCAGATGGTGATCGGCGGCTGCCACGACATCACGGCCTATCCGGAGAAGGACCTCGCCGCCGCCGCGTGCTTCGGCGACGGCATCCTGCTGGACATCTCCGACCGGGTGAAGCCCAAGGTGCTCCAGCACGTGAGCGACGAGGAGAACTTCTCCATCTGGCACTCGGCCACCTTCAACAACGACGCCACGAAACTCGTCTTCGGTGACGAGTTGGGCGGCGGCGCGGGCGCCACCTGCGACCGCGACACCCCCCGGACCAAGGGCGCGAGCGCCGTCTACGACCTGAACGCGGACCGCACCCTCACCCGGCGCGCCTACTTCAAGATCCCCAGGGAGCAGCAGCCCGGGGAGAACTGCGTCGCCCACAACGGCAACCTGCTCCCGATCCCCGGCAAGGACGTCATGGTCCAGTCGTGGTACCAGGGCGGGGTGTCGGTCTGGGACTTCACCGACTCGGCGAACCCGCGGGAGATCGGCTTCTTCGAGCGCGGCCCGGTCAGCACCCTCGGAGGCTCCTGGTCGGCCTACTACTACAACGGCCACATCTACTCCAGCGACATCACCAAGGGCCTGGACGTGCTCCGGATCGACGATCCGCTGACCGACCCGGCGAAGAAGGCGTCCCTGAAGGAGCTGAATCCGCAGACCCAGCTGTCCTACTAGATATCGATAAATCATGATCGATGGGCCGTTCCTCATTCATGCAGAGGAACGGCCCTTATCGTCCGCCGTACGACCGGTATGGTGACGTCCGTCTCGTCCGATCATGACGTCGTCTCGGGGGATCGATGACCCAGGGCCCGTTCCCGCAGCCCGGATACCGGCCTCCCGGTTATCCGCCTCCGGGCCCTCCTCCCGGGTATGCGCCTCCTTCCCCGTCCGGCCGCCCGCAGCGGCGCCCTGCGCACCCGTCAGGCCCTCTCCAGCGGTACCCCGCGCATCAGCCGCGGCATCCCGGGCACCACCCGCCGGCCTCGCACGCGCCGCCGGGGCATCCCGCGCCCGGCTTCCCCGCCAGGCCCGCGGCCGGGGGCGACCGTACCGGCCGCAGGGCCGTGAGCGTCCTGCTCGCGGTGCTCGGGACGCTGCTGCTCCTCGGCGGGGCGGGGACGGTCCTGCAGGCGGTGAGGGAGAGCAGGCAGGAGATCAGGAACGACGCCCACTGGGCGGACCTGTGGCGCAACGTCCCCGCGGAGGAGATCTTCCCCGAGCGGATCTCCAGGAAGTGGAGCCCCCGGGCCGACCAGCTGGACCCCGCGAACGCCCAGTGGGTACGGCTCGGCATCGCCCCGCAGACCTCCTGCGCGGCCGGGCTCACCGGTGAGGCCGCCCGGCGCGCCGAGGCCGCGGGATGCCGGGGTGTGGTCCGGGCGACCTACGCGGACCCGACCGGATCCATGATCGCCACCGTGGCCGTGATCGGCCTGCCCGACCAGGCCGCCGAGAACCGGCTCGGCGCATACCTGCGCGGGCAGACTTGGAAGGACGATCCCGACCTGTCCGTGCGGACCCACCCGGTGCCCGGGACGGCCGCGGCCCGATGGGCGGACACCAGGCGGAACGCCTCCGCCGCCCTGGCCGTGGACGCGCCGTTCATCCACCACGTCGTCGCGGTCTCCACCGGCTCCGCGGACGGCCGTCTCGCCACCCGCATCCCGGCCGCCCGGCGGTCGCAACGGCGGCTGAGCGAGGAACGGAAACCCTGGTCGGCGGCCGCGGACGACCTCGCCGCGATGTTCGGCACGTATCTGACGGACCTCCCCGCCCGGAGGAGGCCGTGAGGGGGGGGAACGGCCGCCCTCGCGGCCGTGCTGGCCGCCGCGGCCGCCGCCGGACCC
>NZ_CDRNDK010000400.1:0-5821 GCF_977012225.1 Planomonospora algeriensis
CGCGGCGCCGGCCGGAAGAACGGTGCGCCGGCCGGAGGGCCGGCGGCGGTCCGGCCGGGGCGGGCCCCGGTACCGGCGCGGAGCTCAGTCGGCGTTGGCGGACAGGCTCGGCTTCTGGTTGATCCTGCGGCGCTCGTCGTAGATCACCGCGTACGGGTAGGCGGTCATCAGCGCCGGCTCGTGCTTGCTGTAGTGGTGCCCGCAGAACAGCAGATCCTTGTTGCGGCGGAAGATGACACGGACGAACGCCTGAGCCCCGCACTGGTCACACCGGTCAGCGATCTGCAGCGGGTCGGTCTGCGGAATCATCTCGGCCGTGATCGTCATCACTGTCCCCCATGCGGTTCTAGGTCTACAAGTCATACGGACTCGGTCCCCGCTACCATCGGCCGCCCGCGGCGGCACTTGAGAAAGGTGGGCCGATCCGGCCGTCTCCCGCGGCGGCACTCGAGGAAGGCGCGCCGATCCCCCGCCTCAGGCTTCGATACAGGCCCTAACGGCGGTCGGGTCCGGGGGCGGAGTAAAGCGGCCCCCCGCCGGTCCCGTCCTCGGTGAGCGTGTCCCTGCCGGGAAGCCCGGGGACCACCGGCAGCGTGAAGACGAAGCGGGTCCCGCCGCCGGAGTTCTCCTCGGCCCGGATCTCCCCTCCGTGGTGGTCGACGATCCGGCGGCAGATGGCCAGCCCCAGGCCCGTGCCCGGATAGCCCTCGCTCCCCCGCGCCCGGCCGAAGGCCGCGAAGACGGCGTCACGCTGGTCCGGGGCGATCCCGATGCCGTGGTCGGCGACCGTGACGCGCCACATCGGGCCGTCGCGCTCGGCGCTGACGTCGATCTGCGCCACGGTGCCGTGCCGTACGTACTTGACGGCGTTGCCGATGAGGTTGTCCATGACCTGCCGGAGCCGGGCCGGGTCGGCGGTGACCACCGGTAGGCGGCCGATCTCGATGTGCGGCCGGTCGTGCTGGAGGTGCGCGGTGCGGTCCATGACGATGTCGGCGACGAGCCGCTCCAGGTCGACCTCGGACAGCTCCAGTGAGGCGTCCCCGGCGGCGGCGTAGGCGAGCAGGTCGTCGATGAGCCGCTGCATCCTGCCCGTGCCGCCCCGGATCCGCTGCAGCCAGCCGCTCACCTGCGCGCCCGCGCCGTCGGCGAGGTGGTCCTCCACCAGCTCGGAGTAACCCGCGATCACGGTGAGCGGGGACTTCAGGTCGTGGGCCGCGACCGCGGCGAACCTCTCCAGCTCGGTCTCCCGCTCCCGCAGCCGGGCCTCCACCCGGCGGCGCCGGGCGATGTCCGCCTGCAGCGCCGCGGTCGCCTGCTCCACGTGCGCCAGCGCCCGGTCGCGCGAGGTGGCCAGGACCAGCACCAGACCGGCCAGCAGGACGCTGATCACCGCCCCGGCGGCCAGGACCACCAGGTGCAGGCGGCTCTCGGCGGCGGAGACGAGGCGCGTGGTGGGGTCGAGCCGCAGCCGCCACGCGCGGCCGGCGACGTCCATGGTGACCTCGCGGCGCAGGCGGGCGTCGCCCAGCGGCTCCCCGGCCCGTACGGTGGCCATCGCGCGCTCCCCGCCGGGCACGGAGACGTCGGAGAGCGTCACGTTGACCCTGCCCTGGGAGACCTGCCGCAGCGTGCCGTCGATGAAGTCGCCGCCCCGTACGCCCATCACCAGCCAGCCGCGCAGCAGCCCGGCGTCGGAGGCGCCGCCCGCGCCGTAGACCGGGGCGACCAGTAGGAACGACGTCTGCTGCCGGGCGGCGGGCAGCATCCGGTCCCGGAGCAGCACGTAGGCGCGGCTGGCGGTGACCTGCCCGCCGGTGCGGGCGGCGTCCAGCGCCTCGGAGGGCTCGCGGGCGGCCATCAGATCGGATCCGAGGGCGGGCGAGACCGTGTCCAGGCTCCGGTCGAGCACCACGAACCGGTGCTCGGCGGTGCCCACCGGCCGCAGGTTCAGGTTCGCCGCCCCCTTGCGCCGCCAGGCGCGCTGTACGGCCTGCACCCGCGCGTCGGGGACGGAGACGACGTAGCCCACGTCGGTGATGCCGGGCAGCCCCCGGAACGCGAGCCGGAAGGTGAGCGCCTCGAAGTCCTGGGCGGTCAGGTCCTCCTGCACGCCCACCGAGGCCGCCAGGTGGCCGAGCGTCTCCGCGCGCCGGTAGGCCTCACCGGTCACCGCGGCGCGCACGGCCTCCAGATGGCGGTCCATGCGCTCGTCGGCCTGGCGGCGCTGCGCGCCCGCCAGGGCCACCGCCATCAGGAAGGAGACCGTCAGTCCGAGCGCCAGCAGGACGCAGGCCGGGACCATGCCGCCGGCGCGGCCCGGCCGGCGGGGACGGCGCACAACGGGCAGAGCCATGGGGGTCCTATCGGTGGGAGGACGGAAGCGGCGGCGCTCTCCGCCGCGGCGCCGCCGCTCCGCCGGTCGGGCACGATGCAGGCGGCGTCCGGCCGAGGACGCCTCTCTTGTCCATCGGACGCGGTGGGAGCCAGTTGAGGACCGCGGAAACGGGCGCAGGCCGGTCGGGGACCGCGGAAACGGCCGGGGCCTGGGGTCCCGAGCAGGCCGCCGATCCGGATCGCGGGACAGCCGGTCACTGGATCATGGGATGGTCGGTCGTGCGCCGGCGCAGGCCCGCCGGAGAGCGCCGATCCGCTCGCGGAAGCCTCCGGGAGCGGCTAAAAGCGCCGGACCGGGTATGAACCGCCGATCGGGGGAGTTCCCGGCAGCGAACCGTCGTGGAGTTGATCATGGCTGGCATTCTGATCGTCGAGGATGACATCGACATCCGGGACCTGACCGTGTTCCGGCTGGAGCAGAGCGGCCATACGGTGCGCGCGGCCAACGACGGGACCGAGGCCCTGGCGGCGCTGGAGCAGGAGCGGCCGGACCTGGTCATCCTCGACTGGATGATGCCGGGCCTGCCGGGACCCGAGGTGTGCCGCAGGCTGCGCGCCATGCCCGGCATGGAGGGCGTGGTGGTGCTCATGCTGACGTCGAAGGCGCAGGAGGCCGACGTGGAGGAGGGCTTCCGGGCGGGCGCCGACGACTACATGATCAAGCCGTTCAGCCCCCGTGAACTGGCGGCCCGCGTCGGTGCCCTCCTGACCCGCGCCCGCCCCTGAGACGGGCCGCCGTCCGGGGTTCCGGCGCCGCCCAGGCCGGAGAGCAGATGACGGTGTGCAACCGACTTGCACCCGTCTTATAACCGTTTCTACAACAAAAAAGGACTTACTGTAGTGGTCATCTTACGGAAAGCAACGATCTCCGGCGTCCTCCGGCAGGCCGGTGTGACCCACGGAGGAGCGACCCATGACCGCCCGTTTCCTGCTCAGGCTCCGGACCCCGCTCAAGCCTCGGAGTCCGCTCAAGCCTCGGAGTCCGCTCAAGTCCCGGACCCCGCTCAAGTCCCGGACCCCGCTCAGCGGCTCCGAGCGCGGCACCACCGCCGTGGAGTACGGCCTCATGGCCGCTCTCGTCGCCGCCGTCATCGTCGGCGCCGTGATCCTGCTCGGCCAGGGTCTCGGCCTGAGGTTCAACGAGATCCTCGGGCAGATCGGCTGATCCCCCGCAGTGCCCCCCGGTGAGCACGGCACCGCCGGTTTGCGCTCTCTTGGCCGAAGGCGGGCCCGTCCGGGCTCTGTGCCCGGTCTCGGAGGGCATTGATTAGCTTGACGTGCCCGACCGTCACGGACAGTCGCTTCCGGCTCCTCACCGTGGCCGGGAACGAGTCGGCCGCCGGTCCGCCGGGGCGGCACGGGGATGTCAGGTTGCGAGGGATCCGGGGGTGCCGTGACCGAGGCCGACAGCGAAGGCGGATCGCGCGGCCGGTTCGCCGTGTTCCTCGGCCCGGTGGCGTGGCTGCTGCTGGTGGTGCTCGCGACGGCGACCTGGGCATGGGCCGGCCGGTTCCTGCGAGCCGCGGAGGACGGGGGTCTGGCCCAGCGCACCCGGGTCGCGGCCGACTTCACCCGGTCCTACCTGACCGGGCTGGCGACCAGGCAGCGGCAGGACGCCTCCAGGCTCCTGGCCGATCGGACCGTCAGCCAGGAGCGGCTGGGGGTGTTCGGCGCGGGACTGGGCTACACGTCCATGATCCTGTTCGACGACCGCGGCCGCGTCATGCTCGCCTGGCCGCCGCAGCCCGCCCTGATCGGGCGGCGTCTGACGAACGAGCTGGAACACGTCCGCCTGGCCCTGCAGCGGGACCGGATCACCGTCTCCGACGTGTACAGGTCGGTGGTGGTCTCCGGCCGATCCCTCACCGCGATCGCCGTGCCGTTCCCGACCCCCCACGGGCGGCGGGTCTTCTCCGGCGGACTCGTCGCGGCGACCGGCCCGCTCGGTGACTACCTGCGCGAGGCCGTCGTCCCCCCCGGAGGCCACGCCTACCTGGTCGACCGGTTCGGCAACGTCGTCGCCACCACCAGAAGCCTGGGACCGCAGGTCGTCCCCCTGTCCCGGCTCGTTCCGCCCCTGGCCGCGGCGCTGGAGCGGAGACCGGCCGGCGACTACCGCACGACAGGCGAGGACTGGCACTACACCTCCGCCCCCGTCTGGCCGGGCGGCTGGCGGCTGGTGACCGAGGCGCCGCACTGGAGGCTGTACGCCCCGGCGGACGAGACCCAGCGGCGCTTCGGGGTCGTCCTGCTGGCGGTCGCGCTGTTCGGCCTGGTGGCCGCCGCCGCGATCGGGCACATCGCGCACCGGCGGCAGCAGGGGCAGCGGCAGCTGCGCCGCCAGGCCGCCGAGCTGCGGGCCTTCAACACCGAACTGGAGCTGTTCGCCGCCAGCATCTCCCACGACCTGCGCACCCCGCTGACCGCGATGAGCGCCTACGCCGAAGTCCTCGCCGAGCACTACCCCGGTCAGATGACCGCCGAGGAGGCGGCCCTGTTCGTGGAGAAGATCCGCTCCAACGCGGACCGAATGGCCGATCTCATCGCCGCCCTGCTGTCGTTCTCCCGGCTGCAACGCGGTCAAGTCGATCCGCAGCGAGTGGATCTGACCGCGCTCACCCGCCAGGTCTGGGACGAGCTGGCCGAGCGCCGGACCGGACGCGACATCCGGTTCGACCTCGCCGACCTGCCGCCCTGCCAGGGGGATCCCGCCCTGCTGCGGCAGGCGGTGACCACCCTGCTGGACAACGCGCTCGAATCGACCCGCGACCGGGCGATCGCCCACATCGAGGTCGGGCACCGGCCCGGACCGGAGGGCTTCACCACCTACCTCGTCCACGACGACGGCGTCACACCCGGCCCCGACCAGTTGCAGGAGCTGTTCACCCCCTTCCAGCGGCTGCACCCCACCGGTACCTACCAGAGCGTCGGCATGGGCTTGAGTCTGGTGCAGCGCATCGTCACCCGCCACTCCGGCCGCATCTGGGCCGAGGCCCGGCCCGCGGGGGGCACCACCTTCTTCTTCACCCTGCCCACCCCCTGACGGCACCACCGCCGGGGCACCGGCCCGCCGCCATGGTCTCCGGCCCGCACCCGGACACCCGGCCAGGACACTCCCGGTCGCCGTCCCGGCTCTCGACCATGGCGGCCGTCACCGCACCGGAACGGCTCCTCATCCCGGCCGCGACCGCCTTCCGGCCCGCTCGCGGCGGCTCGGGACCGCCGGTGGTGTCGGGACTTTAGGGTTTCCGGCCCCCCGCAACCGGGCCGCACCCCTGCCGCACTGGGACCGCTACGTCCAGGCGGCTTACTGGATGTCGTAGGCCGCTACGGCAGGGCCCGCACCGGCCACCCGGAACCACCGCAGCACCGGCCGCAACGGCGACACCGGCCTGCCCGCCTCCGGCAAGCCCATGCAGAAGGG
>NZ_CDRNDK010000401.1:0-5820 GCF_977012225.1 Planomonospora algeriensis
ACCCCGTCGCCGGCGCCCCCCGGTTCCCGCCGCGCCCGCGACGACCGCGATCGCGTCCGGGGTCCGGGCGGCCTGCGCGGAGACGGCCTCGTGGACCAGTTCCGCGTCGAAGCGGGTCGCCGGGACGGACTCGCCGAAGGCCAGCACCCGGCGGCGCTCCTCGGCCGGGAGCAGCTCCAGCTCGGAGATCCGCGCCCCGGGATCGGCCACGATCGACCGCAGCAGGCTCTCCAGGCAGGCCGCCATCCGCTCGGCGGTGTCCGGGCGGAACAGCGCGGTGCTGTAGGTGAGCTGGCCGCGCAGCCCTTCGGGCGTCTCGAACAGGTACATGGCCAGGTCGAAGCGGCTGACCCCGGTCTCGATCGGGAACGGGCTCATGGTCAGGCCCGGCGTGTCCAGCGGCTTGGACCGGTAGTTCTGCAGCGCGAACATCACCTGGAACACCGGCGAGCGGCTGACGTCCCGCTCCACGCCCAGCTCGTCGACGAGCCGGTCGAAGGGGAGCGCCTGGTGGGCGTAGGCGTCCAGCGCCGTCTCCCGCACCCGCTCCAGGAGCTCGGCGAACGTGGGGTCGCCCGACAGGTCGGCGCGCATCGGCAGGGAGTTGATGAAGACGCCGACCACCCGCTCCAGCTCGGGCAGGTCCCGCCCGGAGACCGGCGAGCCGACCGCGAAGTCGTGCTGCCCCGAGTAGCGCGCGAGCAGCACCTGGAAGGCGGCCAGCAGCGTCATGTACGGCGTGGCGCCGTGCGCGCGGCCCACCGCGGCGACGGCCTCGCTGAGCTCGGCGTCCAGGTCGAGGCCGCAGGCGGCGCCTCCCAGCGCTGCTCGGCCGGGCGCGGCAGGTCGGTGGGCAGCTCCAGCGGCGGCAGCCCCTCCAGGCGGTGGCGCCAGTAGCGGACGTCCGCGTCATGGGAGCCGTCCTCGGCGCGCTCGCGCAGCCAGTGCGCGTAGTCCCCGTACTGCAGCCGCACCGGGGGCAGCTGCGGTTCGCCCCCGGCCAGGTGGGCGGCGTGCAGGGCGAGCAGCTCCTCCATGACGACGTCGCAGGACCAGCCGTCGGTCACCGCGTGGTGCATGGTGAGCAGCAGGACGTGGGCGCCGGGCGCGAGACGGACCAGCAGCGCCCGGAGCAGGGGGCCGCGCTCCAGGTCGAAGGGCCTGGCCAGCTCCTCGTCGATCGCGGCCGTGCCCTCGGCGGCGTCGGCGATGCGCAGCTCCGCAGTGGGGAGGTCGTCGACGACGAGCTCCGGGCTGCCGTCGGCCGTGGTGACCAGCCGGGTGCGCAGGCTCTCGTGCCGGGCCGCGACCTCCGTCAGCGCCCGGCGCAGGGCCTCCTCCCCGATCTCGCCCTCCAGGCGGACGGCGAACGCGACGGTGTAGGCCGTCGTCCCCGGTGCGTACTGCTCCAGGAACCACAGCCGTTCCTGCGCCGGGGAGAGCGGCGGCGGGGTGCCGGGCGGGCGCGGCGGGATGGCCGCGATGACGGCGCGGCCGCCCAGGCGCTGAGCGAGCAGCGCCTGCTTGGCCGGCGACAGGGCGGTGTGCGTCACGGCACCTCCGTGCTGCGGCTGGGGAACCAGGTGCGTTCCCGGGTCGGGGGCGGGAACGCCCCGAAGGGCGGTCCCGGAGAGCGGCCGCGAGGGGCAGGGCGGCCTGGTGAGGGTCGCCGATCCCGCAGGGGACCGGGCAGAGGTGATCACCGGCCGCTCAGCGGGGCGGCCAGGGTGGATCGGAGACGGTGCGGAGTCTCCGATGAGCCGACGAGATCGTCCCGGGCGGGATTTCTCGTACAAGTGTTCGTTTCCATGCGGTGGGAGCGTTCCCACGGAGGAGGCTAGGGACGTGCTGACAAGGCCGTCAAGATTTCTCTGATGTTTTCGGTTATAGACAAACACAGTAAAGAAGTAGTTAGTCCACTTCCTAGACTAAAGACGGATTTGCCGGTTTCATCAAACTTTTCCGGTCTCACAGATCCCATTGACAGCCCTCCCCGACTCCTCCTACCCTCCGATGGGAGCGCTCCCACCCTGTCCTCTCAATCAGGGCGGCCGAGCCATGCCCGCGGTCGCCCACGCCAGGAGCGCACACGTGACCGTCACCATCCCCTCCGCCGCCGGCCCGCGGAACGCCGTCCCCCCTTCGGAGGACGACCTGCGACTCCTGCTGCTCATCCGGCACTTCGAACTGACCCTGCTCCGCCTGTTCGAGGCCGGCGAGCTGAGCGGCACCACCCACACCTGCCTGGGCCAGGAGTACGTGCCGGTCGCGCTGGCGCCCCTGCTCGGCGACGACGACTTCGTCTTCAGCAACCACCGCGGCCACGGCCACTTCCTGGCCCGCCACGCGGAGCCGTACGGGCTGCTGGCGGAGATCATGGGCCGCGAGGGCGCGCTGTGCGCGGGGGTCGGCGGGAGCCAGCACGTCTACCACGGCCGCTTCCTGTCCACCGGCGTGCAGGGCGAGAGCCTGCCGGTCGCGGTCGGCGCGGCGCTGTCACTGAAGGGGAGCGGCGCCCTGGCCTGCGCCTACATCGGCGACGGCACCTGGGGGGAGGGCTCGGTCTACGAGGCGCTCAACATGGCGCGGCTCTGGCGGGTACCGCTGCTGGTCGTCGTCGAGCACAACGGCATCGCCCAGTCCACCCCGACCCGCGCGCAGATGGCCGGGACCGTCGCCGGGCGCGCCGCCGCGTTCGACGTCCCGCACCACCGCACCGCCTCCACCGAGGTCACCGAGATCCGCGCCGAGCTGGCGCCCCTGGTCGCCCGGGTGCGCGAGGAGTCGCTCCCCCTGGTCGTGGAGTTCGCCACCCATCGGATCGGCCCGCACAGCAAGGGCGACGACACCCGCAGCGCCGAGGAGATCGCGCTGGCCGCCGGCCACGACTGGCACCCCCGCTACGCGCGGCTCCTCGGCGAGCGCTTCGGCCGGCTCGACCGCGAGGCGCGCGAACTGGTCGAGCGCGTCGCGGCCGAGGTCGCCGCCCGCCCGCTCTCGGTCTGGGAGCGCCCGTGACCCGCGTCGCCGAGCACCTCAACCGCGCCCTGCACGACCTGCTGGCCGCCGACCCGGACGTGCACGTCCTCGGCGAGGACATCGCCGACCCGTACGGCGGCGCCTTCAAGATCACCCGAGGCCTGTCGGACCGGTTCGGCGAGCGGGTGCGCTCCACCCCGCTCAGCGAGGGCGCGATCGTCGGGGTCGGCGCCGGCCTGGCACTGGCCGGGGAGAAGGCGATCGTCGAGATCATGTTCGCCGACTTCGCCGCCCTCGCCTTCGACCAGCTGGTGAACTTCGCCGCCAAGTCCACCACCATGTACGGCAGGCCCGTGCCGATCCCGCTGGTGGTGCGCTGCCCCTCCGGAGGCGGGCGCGGCTACGGCCCGACCCACAGCCAGAGCCCGCAGAAGCACTTCCTGGGCGTGCCCGGCCTGCACCTGTTCGAGCTGACCCCGTTCCACGACGCGGGCGCCCTGCTGGCCGCCATGTTCACGCTCGGGCAGCCCTGCCTGCTCTTCGAGGACAAGGTCCTCTACACCCGCGGGATGTACGAGAACGGCGTGGTGGACGACCTGTTCCGCTACGAGCTCACCGGCGGCGCGGACGACCCGGGCGGCACCGCCCGGGTCTTCGTGGAGGGCGGCGGCGAGCCCGACTGCACGCTCGTCGTCCCCGGCGGGATGGCCCACCGGGCGCTGGCCGCCGCGCGGGAGCTGCTGCTGGAGGAGGACCTGCTCTGCGAGCTGCTGGTCCCGGCGCGGCTGTACCCGGTGCCCGAACTGCCCGGCCTGGAGCGGGCCCGGCACGTGTGCGTCGCGGAGGACGGCTCCGAGGGCGGGACCTGGGGGACGGAGGTCGCCCGGGTGCTCTACCCCCGGCTCTGGCCCGCGCTGCGCCGCCCGATCACCCTGCTCAGCGCCGCCGGGAGCGTCATCCCGGCCGCCCCCCACCTGGAGCGGGAGGTCCTCCTCCAGCCGGACCACATCAAGCGCGCGATCACGGAGGCCCTCTCATGACCGAGATCCGGGTGCCCAAGCTCAACAACAACGACAGCGCCTACCTGCTGACGGCGTGGACCGCCGAGGACGGCCAGGCCGTACGGGCCGGGGAGCCGATCGCGGAGCTGGAGACCTCCAAGGCGGTCGAGGAGCTCACCGCCCCGCAGGACGGGGTGCTGCGGCACCTGCTGCCCAAGGGTGCCGAGTGCGCGCCCGGCCAGGTCATCGCCCGGCTCGGCGACGACTCCGGCGTCCCCGGCCCCGCCCCCGAGGCCGGAGCGGGGGCGGCGGCCTCAGGGGCGGGCACGGAGACGGGTGCGGAGACGGGCGCGCAGGTCATCACCGCACCCGCCCGGTCGTTCATGGACGAGCACGGCATCTCCATGGAGCAGGTGGTCGCGCTCGGGGTGAAGGTGGTCCGCCGTACCGACCTGGAGCGCCTCCTGCCGCCGGCCGGGACCGCCCCCGCTCCGGAGCCGCCGGTCCCCGCGCCCGGCCCGGAGAGCGCCGGCCCGGAGACCACCGGCCCGGAGAGCGCCGGCCTGGAGACCGGTGACCCGGAGACCGCCGCGGACCGGGACGGCGGGGAGGGGACCGGCCTGGTCGAGCTGTCGCGGGCCCAGCGGCGGGTCGCCGAGGTGGTCGAGCTCTCGCACCGGGAGATCCCGGCCGCGTTCACCGCGATGCGGGTCGACGTGACCGAGGCGCTGGCGTTCGCCCGGCAGGAGACCAAGCGGCTGCGCGCCCTCATCGGCCTGCCCGAACTGCTGGTCCAGGCGGTCGGCGGGCTGCTCGACCGCTTCCCCCTCTGCTTCGCCTCCCCGGCCGGCGCGCACCGGGCCCGCCTGCCCGCCGCTGCCGGGGTGGGCGTGACCATGGACGTCGGCCGGGGCATGGTCGTCCCCGTGGTGAAGGACGCGGGCGGACGGCCGCTCGCGGAGATCGCCCGCGACCTCATGCGGCTGCGCCAGGCGGCGCTGAGCGGGGGTTTCCGGGAGGAGGACCTGCGGGGCGGCGCCATCATGGTCACCCTGCACACCGAGGAGGCCGTCGTCACCGCCGTCCCCGTCGTCTTCCCCGGACAGACCTGCGCCCTGTCCCTCACCGCCCCGCGCCCCGAGGTCGTCGAGACCGCCGAGGGCGTCTTCACCACCCGGAAGGTCGTCTCCCTCGGCCTGGCCTACGACCACCGGTTCGTCAACGGCCGCGAGGCCGCGGAGTTCCTGGGCGCGCTGCGCTCGGCCCTGGAATCGCCCGCCTCCGGCGGCTGAGCGCCCGGCGCCGCCGGGGCCACCGGGTCCTCCCCGCCCGCCCCGGCGGCCGCCGATTCCCGGGGTGAGCGCCTGAAGTGCGAATATGTTCGGGTCATGACGAACCCGACGGAAGG
The DNA here is from genome assembly GCF_977012225.1 of Planomonospora algeriensis. NCBI lineage: Bacteria > Bacillati > Actinomycetota > Actinomycetes > Streptosporangiales > Streptosporangiaceae > Planomonospora > Planomonospora algeriensis. The sequence goes on from NZ_CDRNDK010000401.1 coordinate 5,389, forward strand.
TCTCGATCGTTGAGGCGGTCACTCACGGTCCTGCTGCTGGCCTGCGCCGCGCTGCTCGGCGCGGTCGCCCCGGCCCAGGCCCACAACGTACTGATCGGCAGCGATCCCGAGGACGGCGCCTCGATCGCCGCCGGGCCGGAGAGGATCACGCTCACCTTCGACCAGCCCGCGCGGCAGGGCTTCGCGCTGATCACCCTGACCGGACCGGACGGCGCCCGGTGGGAGGAGGGGAAGACCGCCGTCGACGGAGCGAAGGTCAGCGTCAAGGTCAAGCCCCTCGGCCCCGCCGGGGAGTACGTCGTGGGCTACCGGATCCTCTCCTCCGACGGCCACCCGGTCTCCGGCAAGACGGCCTTCACCCTGACCGCCCCGGGGCCGGGCTCCGCGCAGCCGGCCGCGGCCGCGTCGGCCCCGCCGTACCCCGCCGCCTCC
>NZ_CDRNDK010000402.1:0-5751 GCF_977012225.1 Planomonospora algeriensis
AGCACCTACACCCTCACCCGTGGCCCAGAACCCTGATTAGCTGCGGAACCCAGGCCAGGCGGGCATCGCCGTCCCGGCGGGCACGCTTACTGACGGTTGGAAGGTCCGCTGGCGGCTGCGCGCGGTCGCCGACGACGTCTCTTCGGCCTGGTCGGAGTGGCAACAGGTCACCGTCGACGTCATCCATCCAGGCGAGGAACCGCTGGCGGTGACGAGCGGGCCGGTGATCCGCACCGACCAGAGCTTCAGTGTCGCGGCCTGGCTGCGGTGGAGCGACAAGGACGGCGACTACACCGTCGTCGAGCAGAAGGGCGTCCACCAGGCGCCGTTCCGCCTCGGCAACACCGCTGATCACGGCCTGACGCTCACCTTCACCAGCGCGGACGCCGCGGACGCGACGTCCGAGGGAGTGCTGACCGGGGTCGAGCCACCGGTGAACGAGTGGTTCCACCTCGCAGGTGTCTATGACTCTGCGGGGAAGGTCGCGACCGTCTACCTCAACGGCAACGCCGTGAAGTCGGCTCCCGTGAATGTGACCCCGTGGAACGCGGAAACGCCGATGACGCTCGGCACCGCCATGCTGGGCGACCTTGACGAGACGCGCGTCTACCAGCGGCCGCTGAGCGCGCAGGACGTCGCGGGGCTGCACGCGTCGGCCGGCGCCATCACCTCCAAGGTCTCGGCCCGGGAGCAGACCGGCACGACCGGGGAAGCCGAAGCAGGCGAGGACAGCAAGGAGAAGGAGAGCACGCCGGAACCGCGGGCGACGGCCGGCTCCACGGTCGCCGCGGGAGAGTCCTTCCCGTACAACCGGGTTTCCACCCGTCAGTGCCAGAACCTCCGGGAAGCGAAGTTCCCCAACCAGCCGAAGGGCACGAAGAGCCACGTGATGGAGTACTGGCGGGTGCACACGTACTGCACCAGCCGGCACCACCACTGGCAGATCTACTCCGACAGCAGGCGGACGAAGGTCGGCGCCGTCATCGTCTCCGCGACCGCGGTGATGAAGGCGTACGTCGGCGGCTGGAAGACCAACGGGGAACACGCGCGGGAAGATGCGAGCAACCCCGGCACCGCCCACCATCCGAGGGACATCGACGTCTGGGTCAGGATCGACGACGTCGTCTACACCGAGTCCCAGTTCATGGCGCCCATCATGGAGACGGACGACCATGACGTCACGCTCGAGATCAAGGCGAAGTCGAGCACCCCGAACGGCGCCACCTGCAACCTGACGAACAGCAAGGTCAAGGACGGGGCCGGCCGGCCCGTCAGTACGATCACCAAGGATGCCGAGGACTGGAAGGCGGACTCCCAGGTCACGGGGAAGGACGAATACTGGTTCACCTTCCGCAGCACGGCCAACAAGGACAAGTCCGACGTGGAGAAGGAGGCCTACCATGGCATCTCCAACTGCACCATCCGGCCGTACATCAGCATCGGGGACAAGGGCTGGCTTCCCGATATCAGGAACACGGTCTACTCCTGGGTAGGCCTGCACGCCCCGACTGTCCCGATGTGGGACAGGCCCAGGGAGGCCACAGACGCGACGGACAACGCTCCGACCCTCCGCTGTGACCTGTCCGACAACTTCACGGCCTACTACGGAGGCTGCATCTTCAACAAGGTCAGCAGGATCTACCGGATGTCCCGGGTTGACCCGCCGGGCGCGAAACCCGTCTCGCTCGTAGCCGAGCACCTCTGGCACACGCGCGAACTGCCCGACCAGACCATCCCGGACAAGACCATGACGGACTCCCCGCGCAAGCCGATCACCGGCAAGAAGTTCCCCGGGCACTGGCCTGGCGCCGCCCTGCACAACGTGGACAAGAAGGCCAAGACAGCCGACGGCGTGTCCGTGAGGGGCCGCAACAAGACCATGAAGACCAAGATCTGCAACCTCGACTACACCGCCGCCGAAAGAGCGGGCAAAGAATGTGACGAGTATCCGTTCAACAACACCGAGGAGGGGCCGGGATATCGTGCGAATGACCACGATCCCCGCTCACAGGGCTGGAACTTCTCCATCAGGCCCGTGCTGATCGAGCACAACAAGAACGCCGGAAACCATAAGCAGCTCTTCGAAGCCCAGAACCGCGTTCTCCACAAGGACGCCTTCTGGGTGAGCGTAATCTGAGATAGCCAGTCCGGTGTGCCGCTCCCTGCTCCCCGCTCCTCGCGGCCGGGGAGCGGCACTCCCATGTTCGATCGGATGGACATGCCGAACCCCACCCACCTGTACGACCTGCTCGAGTCCCACTGGGAGAACGTCGCCGACGGCTTCGCCGCCGTCTGGGCCGAAGGGCTGACAGTCGAGGAGACCGCCCGGCGGCTCGGCGCCGACCTGGGCAGCGCGACGGAGCTCACGCTGAAGGACATCGGACTCGGCTTCGAGGGTGATGAGATGCCCGGCGACGAGGACGGAATCATCCTCGTCGGCCCGTGGAACGCCTGGACCCTGGCGGTGCAGATCCAGTGGATGGACGTCACAGAAGAACCCCGGTTGTCAGAGCTTTCGCGCGACGGCGGCCGGGCTATCGCGATCGGCTGGCACGGTGACGGCGCGCACCGCGTGGAGCACGCGCTCGACGGCCGCCTTGCCTTCTCCTCGCCGCTGGAGGAGATCCTGGACCTGCTGCACGAGCATGGCGAGGATCTGCGAATGCCCACCGACTGGGATATTCCCGTGGACGTGGGATCACCCACTGAGGAGATGATCACGACGGCCCTCACGGCCATCGGCCGGCTCACCGGCAGGGAACTCGACGAGGAGTGGCTGGAGACGCCCCACATCCGCTACCTCATCCGCCGAACCCGTTGATCAAGCGGGCGGGACGTGCTGTCGAGCGGCACTGCGGCGAGTTCGTTGCGCGCCCAGTCACCGGGGTGTGACAGGCGAGCGGCGAGGTATTTCTCGATCTTGGCGATCTCGGTGTAGTTGCTGCCGTTGGTCAAGGCGGTCGTTCGCGTAGGTGTCCGGATGTGCATGTGGGTGGTCCAGGTCGGGCTCTCGGCGAGTTGTAGCCCGACCAGAGTGCTGGCCGCGCTGGCTCTGGAGTTGCCCCGGTTCGGTAGACACATCAGGGCTTGCGGCTACGCAGCAGCATAGCCGTCTTGATGGACGTTCTTGAGGGCCTGTCGGCGCTCGTATTCGGCTGGGCTGAGTTGACCGTTGACCAATGAGCGATTCGAAGAGCAGAGCATCTGGTCGCCTTGAAAGAGGAGGAATGATGAGCGGCGGACACTCCAAGTGGACAGAGGTCAAGGCGAAGGCGCGGGCGCTCGACCCGCGTTCGGATGCCGAGCGGGCGGCCGGACGAGAGGCCGCCCGTCAGCGGCGGGAGGCATACGTGCGCGGCTACCAGCTCGCTGAGATGCGCAAGGCCGCCGGTATCACCCAGACGGAGCTCGCTGGTGCCCTCGGTGTGACACAGGCGCGGATCTCCAAGATCGAGAACGGCGAGGTGTCCGGAATCGACGTCGTGCGCGCCTACGTCGCGGCGCTCGGAGGAACGGTCGATCTCGTCGCGACCCTGGGTGATCGCACGTGGAAGGTCGCCTGATGGGGGCTGCCCTCATCAAGTAGCAGAGTGACGGTGGCGCAGGGACGAAGTCGGCGGCGGTATGTTCCCCGGGATGCCAGGGCAGTGATAGCCGCCGTCTGAGAAAGTGTTGGGTAATTGATCAACCTCGGTCTGTAGCCGCCGGGTGGTGGCCCTTGCGGATCCCGGCTTCGCCAGGATCACCGGTATGTGTGTCTGTGCATGTAAGCCCGCCTATGGCACGTCCCTGACCGACGCCCAGTGGGCGGTGATCGCGCCGTTGCTGCCCATACGGGACCCGCGCCGGGGCGGACGCCCGTTGAAGTTCCCGCGCCGGTTGATCATCGACACGGTGCTGTACGTGCTGGGCACCGGCTGCGCCTGGCGGCTGGTCCCGCACGATCTGGCGCCGTGGGATGCGGCCTACCGGTGGTTTCGCGCCTGGACGGCCGACGGCACCTGGAATCGCGTCCATGACGCGCTGCGCGGGAAGGTCCGCACCGCCGAGGGCCGTGATCCGCAGCCGTCGGCGGCGGTGCTGGACTCGCAGTCCGTGCGGACCTGCCAGGGTGGTGAGGCGATCGGCTTTGATGCGGGCAAGCGGGTGCGGGGCCGCAAGCGCCACCTGCTGGTGGACACCTGCGGTCTGGTGCTGCGGGCGGTGGTGCATTCGGCCTCGGTGCAGGACCGGGCCGGCGCCAAGCTGGTCCTGTCCGGGATCCGGAGGGTGTTTCCGCAGGTGGGTCTGGTGTGGGTGGACGGCGGGTACGTCAACGCCGTCGATTCCGGGTTGGTGGGCTGGGCCGCGGGGGCGGAGAACGTCGAGATCGTCGCGGTGCCGCGCAACGCGGACGTGAAAGGCTTTCAGGTGCTGCCCCGCAGGTGGGTGGTGGAACGGACGTTCTCCTGGTTGGGACGGTGCAGAAGGTTGGCCCGCGACTACGAGCGCAAGACCGCGCACGCCGAAGCGATGATCAAGGTGGCCATGATCCGGCTCATGGCCGCCCGGCTGGCCGGGGAGGAGGTCGAGCCGCATGGTCCGATCGAGACCGAAGCGGCTCGACGCCTCGCCGAAGACCTCAATCCGGAGTAATCACCCGGTTACCCAACACTTTCTGAGGCCTGTCGGCTCTCATCGGTCCCTATCCGTTTCCGGCGAACACCCTGGTGAACGTGTCCGGTGTCGAGAGGATGGCCGCCCGGGAGAGGGGCCAGAAGACCGCCACGGCCCGGCCGGTCACATCGGCCTCCGCGATCGTCCCGCCGCCTTCGTGCTCCTCGTGGTCACGGGAGTCCCGGGAGGCCGAGCGGTGGTCGCCCATGACCCACAGGCGGCCCTGGGGGACGACCTTCTCGAACTCCTTCTTCGAGGGGAAGTCGTCGGGGTGGAGGTGGTCCTTCTCGTCGAGTGGGATCCCGTTCACAGTGATCCGCCGCTGGGCGTCGCAGCACTTGACCGTGTCACCGCCGATCGCGATGACCCGTTTGATGGTGTCCGCGCCGTCCCATCCCTTGAAGACCACCACGTCGCCGCGCTCGGTCGCGCCGTGCAGCTTGTTGATGACCACGCCGTCGCCCACGCGCAGGGTGTTCCCCATCGACTCCGACGGAATCCAGAACAGCGGGAAGACGAAGGCCTGCAGCAGCACCGCCGCCACGACGCCGCAGCCCACCAGGAACAGGCTCTCTCGTGCACCGCCCTTGCGGGATGAGGTGCTCTGCTCGTTCTCGGACCCAGCGGTCATGAGGTACTCCATCGGCGTCGGGCTTCCATTGTCGTCCCGCGCCGGGGCCGTCAGGTCGTGCCGCGGACGACCAGGGCCGTGGGCAGGACGCTGGGCGGGGGCGGCACGGCGGCGGTGCCGTCGATCATGGCGACGAGGGCGGCGGCGGCGGCCGTGCCGAAGCCGGCCTTGTCCTGGGCGACGGTGGTCAGGCCCGGCTGCACCAGTGCGGCGAGCTCGATGTCGTCGAAGCCGATCACCGCGATGTCCTCGGGGACCTTCAGGCCCGCCTCGGTGATCGCGCGGATCGCGCCGATCGCCATCTCGTCGCCGGCCGCGAAGACGGCGTCGGGGCGCTCGTCGGCCTCCAGCAGGCGCCGCATCGCGGTGTAGCCCCCGGACAGGTAGAAGTCGCCCTCGACCACGAGGTCGTCGCGCGCGGGCAGGCCGAGGCCGGCGAGCGCGGCGCGGTAGCCGGCCAGCCG
>NZ_CDRNDK010000403.1:0-5742 GCF_977012225.1 Planomonospora algeriensis
CCTCCAGCGGCGCGGCGGTGACCGGCCCCACGCAAGCGGCGACGACCTGACCGGCGAACGCCGCCAGCAGCGCCTCCTCCAGCCCGTCCGCGCGGGCCGCGCCGAGCATGGCCAGGACCGCGGGGGCGCTGGTGAAGGCCACCGCGTCCACCCCGCCGGAGACCGCCTGGCTGATCAGGCGGCGCAGCGGCGACGGGTCGCGGTAGGGCAGCCACCGGTAGACCGGCACCTCGATGACCTCGGCCCCCGCCTCGCGCAGCGCCGCCGTGAAGCCCGTCAGCGGCTCCCCGTGCAGCTGCACCGCGATGCGCCGGCCCCGCAGGTCCTGGGCGAGCAGGTGCTGCTTGACCTCCTCGCACGACTCGGTGGCCGGCGTCCAGTGGTCGTTCAGTCCCGCCGCCCGGACCGCGCCGCGGGCCTTGGGGCCCCGGGTCAGCAGCCGGGCGGCGGTCAGGTGCTCCGACAGCTCACCGGAGAGCCCCCACCCCTCGGCGGCGGCCGTCCAGCCACGGAAGCCGACCCCCGTGGTGATCACCACGTCGTCGATCGGCCCCGCCAGGACCTCGCGGGTCGCCGCCAGCAGGTCCGTGTCCTCGGCCAGCGGCACCAGCCGGATCGCCGGGGCCTGCACGACCCGGGCGCCCCGCCGTTCCAGCAGCGCGCAGAACTCCTCGCGCCGCCGGGTGGCGGTGACCCCGATGGTGAACCCGGCCAGCGCGTCGGGCTCCGTCTCCGGGGACCCCGACGCGGGGACCGAGGACGGGATCAGGGGGGCCAGGGAGCTCAAGGGACTCTCACTTCCACCGCGCCGCCGGACAGGCGGACCGGATAGGTCGGTACGGACGTCTCCGGGTCGTCCAGGCACCGGCCGGTCACCAGCGAGAAGACCTGCTTGTGCATGGGGGAGGCCACGGTCGGCTCCGCGCCGCGCGTCCCGACGATCCCCCGCGACAGGACCCAGGCCCCGCTGAACGGGTCGAGGTTGCCGGTCGCGTACAGGTCGCCGTCGAAGGTGCGGAACACCGCGACCTGGTGCCCGTCCACCAGGACGCACACGCCCTCCTCGGGCAGCAGGTCGGTGTAGGCGCAGACCGCGGTCCAGCCGGCGGTCTCCAGGGCGGTGTCCAGGTTCTCGCGCAGGATGGTCATCGGGGAAACCCCTCCTTCTTCTCCGGTCGGTGTGAGGTCGAGGGTCGGTGCGTGGTCGAGGGTCGCGGTGGTCAGGATCGGACCGCCTCGAGCGGGATCAGGACCGGCTTGACCTGGTCCCGCTCCGGGGCGAAGGCGATCGACGGGTCCGGGGTGCCGGGCGCGTTGACGAAGGAGACGAAGCGCCGCATCCGCTCGGGGTCGTCCAGGACCGCGCGCCACTCGTCGGCGTAGCCGGCGACGTGCCGCTCCATCTGCGCGTCCAGTTCGGCGCAGATGCCCAGGGAGTCCTCCAGCACGACCTCCTTGACGTAGTCGAGGCCCTGGTTCTCCAGCCAGACCGAGGTGCGCTGGAGCCGGTCGGCGGTGCGGATGTAGAACATCAGGAAGCGGTCGATGACCCGGATCAGCTCGTCGGTGGACAGGTCCGAGGCGAACAGGTCGGCGTGCCGCGGGGTGAAGCCGCCGTTGCCGCCGACGTAGAGGTTCCAGCCCAGCTCGGTGGCGATGATGCCGAAGTCCTTGCCGCGCGCCTCGGCGCACTCGCGGGCGCAGCCGGAGACGGCCGACTTCAGCTTGTGCGGCGAGCGCAGCCCCCGGTAGCGCAGCTCCAGCGCGATGGCCAGGCCGACGGAGTCCTGCACGCCGTACCGGCACCAGGTGGAGCCGACGCAGGACTTGACCGTGCGCAGCGCTTTGCCGTACGCGTGGCCGGACTCGAAGCCGGCGTCGACCAGGCGCTTCCAGATCAGCGGGAGCTGCTCGACGCGGGCGCCGAACAGGTCGATCCGCTGCCCGCCGGTGATCTTCGTGTAGAGGCCGAAGTCGCGGGCGACCTCGCCGATCACGATGAGCTTGTCGGGGGTGATCTCCCCGCCGGGGATGCGCGGCACCACCGAGTAGGTGCCGTTGCGCTGGATGTTGGCCAGGTAGCGGTCGTTGGTGTCCTGCAGCGCGGCCTGCTCGCCGTCGAGGATGTGGCCGTTGCCGAGCGAGGCGAGGATGGAGGCGACGACGGGCTTGCAGATGTCGCAGCCGCGCCCGGTGCCGTGCTCGGCGATGAGCTGGGAGAACGTCGTGATGCCGCGCACCCGGACGATGTCGAACAGCTCGGCCCGGCTGTAGGTGAAGTGCTCGCACAGGGCCTTGGAGACCTCGACGCCGGACTTCACCAGGATCTGCTTGAGCATCGGGATGCAGCTGCCGCAGGTGGTGCCCGCGCGGTGCAGTCCTTGATCCCCGCGACGTCGGTCAGGCCCTTGTCGGCGATGGCCGAGCAGATCTGGCCGTGGGTGACGTTGTTGCAGGAGCAGACCACGGCCTCGGCGGGCAGTTCCATGTTCGCCGGGCCGCCGGTGAACAGCAGCTCGCTGGGCGAGCCCGGCAGCTCGCGGCCGACGAAGGGCTTGAGCGTGTTGTACGGCGTGGCGTCGCCGACGCAGATCCCGCCGAGCAGGGTGCGGGCGTCGTCGCTGACGAACAGCTTCTGGTAGACGCCGGTGACCGGGTCCATGAAGGTCACGTCGAGCGCGCCGTCCATCGCGCCGAACTGGGCGACCTCCACGCCGAGCAGCTTGAGCTTGGTCGACATGTCCGCGGGGGTGAAGGCCGCCTCGCCGCCGAGGATCCGGTCCGCGGCGACCTCGGCCATGGTGAAGCACGGTCCGACCAGGCCGTAGACCATGCCCTGGTGCAGCGCGCACTCGCCGACCGCGTAGATCGCCGGGTCGCTGGTGCGCATGCCGTCGTCGACGGCGATGCCGCCGCGCTCGCCGACCGCCAGGCCGCAGGTGCGGGCCAGCTCGTCGCGGGGGCGCACCCCGGCGGAGAAGACCACGACCTGCGCCTCGATCGTCTCGCCGTCCGGCTTGACCAGGCCCGTAACGCGCCCGGCGTCGTCGGCGGTGATCTCCTTCACCCCGGCGCCGGTGTGCACGCCCAGGCCGAGCGACTCGATGTGGCCGCGCAGCACCGCGCCGCCGCCCTCGTCGACCTGGCGGGGCATGAGCCAGCCGCCCATCTCCACGACGTGCGTCTCGAGGCCCAGCCCGCGCAGCGCGTCGGCGGCCTCCAGGCCGAGCAGCCCGCCGCCGATCACCACGCCGGCCGCGGCGCCCGCCGACGCCTCCCGGATCGCGTCCAGGTCGTCGAGGGTGCGGTAGACGAAGCAGCCGTCCAGGTCCTTGCCGGGCACCGGCGGCACGAACGGGCTGGAGCCGGTGGCCAGCACCAGCACGTCGTACGGCTCGGCGTGCCCGTCGGCCGTCGTCACGGTCCGGCCGTCCCGGTCGATCGCGGTGACCGCCGAGCCGAGCCGGAGCACGACGCCGTCGGGCACCGGGTAGGTGAGGTCCTCGGCGCTCTTGCCGGCCAGGTAGGAGGTCAGCGCCACCCGGTCGTAGGCGGGCCGGGGCTCCTCCCCCAGGATCGTGATCCGCCCGCCGAAGCCGCGGTCGGTCAGCGTCTCCACCAGCCGGTAGGCCGTCGGCCCATGTCCCACCACTACCAGCCGCGTCATCCGCGCGCCCCTTCCTTCCGCTGCGTCCGTCACGCCGAGACCCCTTCCTGCTCACACAGCCAGCCGACGATGCCCTCGACCGCGTCGCGGCAGCCGCCGCAGCCGGTCGTGGCACGCGTGGCGGCCGCCACGGCCTCCACGTCGCGGGCCCCGGACTCCCAGCAGGCCCGGATCTGGCCCTTGGTCACGTTGTTGCACTGGCACACCTTGGCCGCGTCCGGCATCCGCACCGGGCTGTCGGCCACCGGGGTCCCGCTCAGGCCGGGGAAGAGCAGCCCCGCCCGGTCGCCGGGGACCGGGGCGCCCCGGTCGAAGAGCTGGGTGAGCGTGCCCACCGCCGCCGTCTCGCCGAGCAGGATCGCCCCGACCAGCCGGCCGTCGCGGATGACGAGCTTGCGGTAGGTGCCGCGGGCCCGGTGGCTGAACCGCACCACCTCCGTCGAGCGGTCGGCGTCCTCGTCCACGTGGGTCTCGCCCATCGCCGCCAGCTCGACGCTCTTGGCCTTCAACCGGGTCACCAGCCGCGACCCGCGGTAGCGGGCCGTCTTGTCGGCGCCGGTCACCAGGTCGGCGACGACCGCCGCCTGCTCCCAGGCGGGGGCGACGAGCCCGTAGACCACGCCCTCGTGCTCGGCGCACTCGCCGATCGCGAAGATCGACGGGTCGTCGGTGCGCATCTCGGCGTCCACCACGACCCCGCGCGCCACCTCCAGGCCCGCGTCCCTGGCCAGCGCGGTCACCGGGCGGACCCCGCAGGCGAGCACCACCAGGTCGGCGTCGACCGTCTCGCCGCCGGCCAGCCGTACGCCGTGCTCCTCGATCTCCTCCACCACGACGCCGGTCCGGATCCGCACGCCCAGCTCCGTCAGCGTCTCCTGGAGCAGCAGCCCCGCCTCGGCGTCGAGCTGGCGCTCCATCAGGTGCCCGGCCAGGTGGAGCAGCGTCACCGGCAGCCCGCGTCCGGCCAGGCCCCGGGCCGCCTCGATGCCCAGCAGCCCGCCGCCGACCACCACCGCGCCGCGCGCCGTGGCGGCGGCCTCCAGGATGGCCTGGCAGTCGTCCAGCGTCCGGAAGGTGACGGCCCGCTCCGCGCCGGGCACCGGCGGCACCACGGCCTCGCTCCCGGTCGCCAGCACCAGGATGTCGTACGGCTCGCGCCCGCCGTCGGCGGTGACGACCGCCTGCGCCTCCCGGTCGATCGCCGTCACCGCGACGCCCGGCATGGCCGTCACCCCGTGGTCGGCGTACCAGGACGGGTCCAGCAGCCGCACCTGGTCCGGGAGCATGGTCCCGGCCACCACGTTCGACAGCAGCACCCGGTTGTACGGCTGCCAGTCCTCGGCGCCGAAGACGGTCACCTTCATGTCCTTGTCCCGGGCACGGACCTCGTTCACCAGGCGGGAACCCGCCATCCCGTTGCCCACCACCACCAGCCGGGTCATCCGACACGCTCCACTCTCACGGCGCACACTTTGAACTCCGGCATCCTCGACACCGGGTCGAGTTCGGGATTGGTCAGCACGTTGACTCCGATCCAGTGGAACGGCATGAACACGGTGTCGGCGCGGATCGCCGGGTTGACCCTGACCACGCCCTCGGTCTCGCCCCGGCGGCTGACCACCCGCAGCCTCTGGCCCGGGGACACCTCCAGGCGCTCGGCCAGGTCGGGGTGGACCTCCACGAACGCCTCGGAGACGACGGCGTTGAGGGCCGCGATCCTGCGGGTCTGCGCACCGCTCTGGTAGTGGGCCAGCACCCGGCCGGTCGTCAGGTACAGCGGGTAGTCGGCGTCGGCCTCCTCGCCCGGCGGGCGGTGCTCGACCGGGACGAACCGGGCGCGGCCGTCCGGGGTGGCGAACCCGTCCAGGAAGGGCCGCGGCGTGCCGGGGTGGCCGGTGTCCGGGCAGGGCCAGAAGACGCCGGTCTCGGCGGCGATCCGCTCGTAGGTGATGCCCGCGTAATCGGCGATCCCGCCGGCGCTCGCCCGGCGCAGCTCCTCGAAGACCACGCGGGGGTCGGCCGGGAACCCCGCGGCCCCCGCGGCCCGTCCTCCCGCCGGTGAACGCCAAGGCCGA
>NZ_CDRNDK010000404.1:0-5721 GCF_977012225.1 Planomonospora algeriensis
CGGCGGGCAGGGCAGCCTCGTCCTCCGCGGTGAGCAGGGGCAGGCGGCCGACCGGGGTGCCGGGCGGGACGTCGGCCAGGGCCGACAGGAGCCGGGCCAGCCGCCGGGCGTGGACGGCCAGGTCCCGCTCCGAGTAGAGGGCGGCGTTGCCGTCGAGTTCGAGGGTCAGGCGGTCGCCGTCGAGCAGCAGCGCCACGGCCAGGTCGTCGACGGGCCCGGCGGCGAGGTTGCGCACGGTGCCGGGCAGCGGACCGAACTTCACGTCGGACGCGAACGGCTTGATGTTGAGCAGCGGGCCGAACAGCGCCCGTGCGGAACCGGACAGGCCGAGGTCGCGGCGGAGCTCCTCGATCCGGTACCGGGAGTGGCGGCGGGCCTCGGCCATCCGCCGGGCCGTCTGCCGGACCAGGTCGCCGAGCGGGACGCCGGGGCGCACGTCGAGCCGGAGCGGGAGCACGTTGACGGTCAGGCACGGCACCCGCAGGGCGGCACCGGACCGGTTCATCAGCGGCAGGCCGACCAGTACGTCGGTGCTCCCGGTGAGCCGCCCGAGGTAGACGGCGACCCCGGCGGCGGCCACCTCGGCCCAGGTCGTCCGGGTCTCGCGGGCGAGCGCCTCCCAGTGCCCGGTGGCGGGCAGCTCCTCGCGGTGCCGTACGACCTCCCGCGCCGAGAGCGCGGCGCGCCCGCCAGGCCCGCGGGCTCGGGAGCGCCGTCCAGCACGCCGAGCCAGTAGGCCCGGTCCTTGGCGTGGCGCTCGGAGCCGAGATAGGCGGCCTCCTCCTCCAGCACGGGCGCCAGCCCGCCGAACGGGCTCGGGCCGCTCGGCAGGCCGTCGGCCAGCGCGCTGTAGATCTCCGCGACCCGGCCGACCAGCATAGACATCGCGTAGGCGTCGATCAGCAGGTGGTGCACCCGCAGATACCAGGTGAACCGGTCGTCGGCCAGGCGGAGCAGGGCGTGGCGGGACAGGGAGCCGTCGCCGCCGCCGTCCACCGGGTCCACCGGCGTGCGCACGTCGGCGCGCATCCACGCCTCGGCGGCGGCGTCCGGGTCGGCCTCGCCGCGCAGGTCGAGGACGGTGATGGAGTCGCGCAGCGAGTCGCACTCCGGCAGGTACTGGGCGGGCTCCTCGGTGAAGCGCAGGCGCAGCGGCTCGGCCTCGGCCAGGCCGCGCCGGAGCGCCCGCTCGAACAGCGCCGGGTCGACCGCGCCGTGGATGTCGACCCGGTCGGCGGTGTTGTAGACGGGGTTGCCGGGATCCAGGCGCTGGGCGAACCAGATGCCCGCCTGCGCCCCGGTGAGCGGGAAGGTCTCGGAACCCGGTCCGGCGGAACCCGGTCCGGCGGAACCTGGGGCGGAACCCGGCCTGATGGCACTCGACTCGGAAGCGCTCAACTCAGCAGCTCCGCCCAGGCCGCGACGGTGGGCTTCTCCGCCAGGTCGGCGAAGGTCAGCTCGACGCCCTCGCGGCGCCACCGCTCGATCAGGGTCATCACCCGGATGGAGTCCAGCCCGGCGTCCATGAGGTTCTCGTCGAACTCCAGCTCCTCGGGGTCCACGTAGAGCAGTTCGGCGATCTCGGCGCGGAGCCGTACGGCGGTGTCAGACACCGGCCACCTCCCGGGTGAGGGCGCGGCTGAGCTGCCGGGTGGTGACGGTGACGGCGCAGCGCTGGGCGGCGTAGTCGAGGGCCATCCGGTGGTGCTCGGCGGAGAAGTCGGCGATCGCGTCGGCGACCACGAACGGCTGCACGTCCCGCATGAACGCCTCGCAGGCGGTCATCAGCACGCCGATGTGCGCGTAGATCCCGCAGACGATGAGCTGGTCGCGGCCGAGGGAGTCCATCAGCTCGGCCAGGCCGGTCCGCTGGTAGGCGCTGTAGCGCCACTTGGTGAGCAGCACGTCGCCCTCGCGCGGCGCCAGCCCGTCGACGATCCGGGCGTCGTGCGGGTCGGGGCCGATGCCGTCGCCCCAGAAGTCGAGCAGCAGGCCGCGCTGCTCGGCGCTCTGCGCGCCGGGCTGCGCCGAGTAGACGACGGGCACGCCCAGGGCCGCGCAGTGCTCGCGCAGCGCCAGGACGTTGGACATCAGCTCGACCAGCGGCGACTGCCCGGGGGTGAAGGCGCGCACGAAGTGGTTCTGCATGTCGTGGATGAGCAGGACGGCGCGGCGGGCGTCGGGCTGCCACGCGACCCGGTTGGCGGGCAGGTCGTCCGGCATCGGGTAGGGCTGGATCCGGGGGATCGCCATGGTGTGTCAGGTCCTTTCGCGGAGGTGGCGCTTGCTGACCTTGCCGACCGCGGTCTGCGGGAAGGCGTCGACGAACTCGAACATGTCCGGGATCTTGAAGGCGGCGATGCCGCGTTCCCGCAGGAAGGCCCGGAGCTCGGCCTTCTTCGGCGCCTCGCCGCGGCAGATCAGGTAGGCGCGGGTGCGCTCGCCCAGGTAGGGGTCGGGGACGGCGACCACGCTGGCGTCGCGGATCGCCGGGTGGGCCAGGAGGTGGTTCTCGACCTCCTCCGCGGCGATCTTCTCGCCGCCCCGGTTGATCTGGTCCTTGGCCCGGCCCTCGACGACGAGGTAACCGCCCTCGGTGCGCCGGACGATGTCGCCGGTCCGGTAGAAGCCGTCTTCGGTGAACGCCGTCCTGTTGTGCTCGTCGGCCCGCCAGTAGCCGCGGATCGTGTACGGCCCGCGGGTCAGCAGGTGGCCGTAGTCGCTCTCGTTCCCCTCGTCGTCCAGGATGAGGATCTCGTCGTCCGGGGAGATGGGGCGGCCCTGGGTGGAGACGATCACGTCCTCGGGGTCGTCGAGCCGGGTGTAGTTGACCAGCCCCTCGGCCATGCCGAAGACCTGCTGCAGGGTGCAGCCCAGCTCGGGCCCGACCCGCTTGGCCGCCTCCCGGCTGAACTTGGCTCCGCCGACCTGGAGCACCTCCAGGCTCGACAGGTCGTGCCCGCCGGAGGCGGCGGCGTCCATCCAGACCAGCGCGAGCGGCGGGACCAGCGCGGCGATGGTGACCCGCTCCCGCTCGATCAGCGGGAAGCAGGTGCCGGGGCTGGGGTCGGGCGCCAGCACGCTGGCCGCCCCGGCGCTGAGCGCGCCGAAGACGCCGGGGGAGCTCATCGGGAAGTTGTGCGCGGCCGGCAGCGCGCACAGGTAGACGCTGTCGGGGGTCAGCTCGCAGATCTCGGCGCTGGCCCGGAAGCTGTAGATGTAGTCGTCGTGGGTCCGCGGGATCAGCTTGGGCAGGCCGGTGCTGCCGCCGGACAGCTGCAGGAACGCCACGTCCCCGGGGTCGGCGTCGGGCAGGTCGAGGGGATCGGTCTCCGACAGCCCGGCCAGCTCGGCCAGGGTGAACGCGCGGGTGCCCGGGGCGTACGCCTTGTGCTCCTCGTCCGGGCAGATGTAGGCGGCGGCCTCGGTGAACTCGCAGAAGTAGGAGATCTCCGCGGAGCGGTGCGCGGGCAGCGCGAAGACCGGGAGCGCGCCGATCCGGAAGAGCGCGAAGCAGACCTGGTGGAACTCGGGCACGTTCGGCAGCTGCAGGACGACCCGGTCGCCGTGCCGGATCCCGGCGGCGTGCAGCCCGGCGGCGAGCCGGTCGGCCCGCTCGTCCAGGTCCCGGAAGGTCCACCGGGCGGCGGGTGAGCCCGGGGAGCCGGGGGAGATCAGCGCGGGGCGGGAGCCGTACCGGGCGGCGAGGTCGCGCAGCAGGCCGCCAAAGGTCTCACCCCGCCAGTATCCGGCGGCGCGGTAGCGGGCGGCGACGTCGTCAGGCCAGTGCATCGGTGTTCACTCCCAGGGCCAGCAGCATGGTCCGGAACTTGGCGGAGGTCTCGGCGAGCTCCCGCTCGGGGTCGGAGCCGGGGACGATCCCGGCGCCCGCGAAGAGCCGCAGGGTCCGCTCCGCCACCTCGGCGCAGCGGATGGTCACCGCCCACTCGCCGTCGCCGGCCGCGTCGGTCCAGCCGACCAGGCCGGTGTAGGCGCCGCGGTCGAACGGCTCCAGCTCTCCGATCACCCGCCGGGCCTCGGCGCGGGGCGTCCCGCACACGGCCGGGGTGGGGTGCAGGGCGGCGGCGAGCGCGAGGGAGGGCGTGCCGGGGTCGCGCAGCACGCCGGTGACGCGGGTGGACAGGTGCCACATCGTCTCGGTGGAGGTCAGCTCGGGGGTGTACGGCACCTCCAGCTGCGCGCAGTACGGCTGGAGCGCGTCGGCGACCGCCTCCACCACCAGGCGGTGCTCGTACAGGTCCTTGGCGGAGGCGGTCAGCGCCTCGGCGCGGCGGCGGTCCTCGGCGGGGTCGGCGCTGCGGGCCGCGGAGCCGGCCAGGGGGTTGGAGAGCACGCTCCGGCCCCGGCGCGAGACGAGCAGCTCGGGGCTGGCGCCGATGAGGGTGCGGCCGCCGGGCAGCGGCGCGGCGAAGGACAGGTCGCGCCCGGCCAGGGGACGCAGCAGCTCGCGCAGGTCGACGGGCCCGTCGCCGTCGAGTTCCAGGGTCCGGGCGAGGACCACCTTGCGCAGACCGTCCGGGTCGCCCGCCGCGTCCTCGAAGATCTCCACCGCCCGCCGTACGGCCTTGCGGTAGTCCTCGGGGGCCGGGACCGGCCGGACCCGCCAGCCGCCGCGCGGGGTCGCCGCGACGGGTTCCAGCGGACCCGACCAGGTCGCCGCGGCCGGGACGATCAGGTGCGCCGCGCCGTCGAACCCGATCGTCCCGGCCGCCACCCTGCTCGCCGCCCAGGCCGTCGGCCTGTCCGCCGCGCCGTCCATCGCGCTGTTCGCGCCGAGCACGGCCGTGACCCGTTCGGGCAGGGAGCCGAGCCCGCCGCCGACGACGGTGCGCACGCCCCGGGTGAGCAGCGTGCCGCCCGGCGAGGAGTAGAGCACCGACTCGCTGGGTGCGTAGCCCGCCAGCGGGTCCGCGGCGGTTGTCAGCGAATGCATCGAAGTCCAATCTGGTCGGGCGCAAGGGGTCGCGCCGCCGTCGGCGGAGAGGTCGGGGAGGTCGGAGAGGTCGGGGAGGCCGGAGCGGCCCTGTCCGGTCAGGTGCGGAGGGTCGCGCCGCCGTCGACGAGGAGGTCGTGCATGGTGATGTGCCTGGCCCGGTCGGAGGCGAGGAAGAGGACGGCGTCGGCGACGTCCGCGGGCTCGGCGACGCGGCCGAGCGGGATGCCGACCCGGAAGGCGGCAGGGTCGCCGTTGAGCACGGCGCTCTGCGCGTCCTCGGGGTCGCGGTCCCCGGCGAGAGCGCGCAGCATGGCGGTGTCGGTCGAGCCGGGGGAGACGACGTTGCAGCGGATGCCGTGCCGGGCCAGCTCCAGGCCGAGGCAGCGGGTGAACATGGTGGCGGCGGCCTTGGAGGCGGCGTAGGCGGCCATGCCGACCCGCGGCACCGAGGCGGCGTTGGAGCCGACGGTGACGATCACGCCGCGCCGCCGGGGGGTCATCCGGGCGGCGACCGCGCGGGAGGCGTGGAAGACGCCGTCGGTGTTGACCGCGAAGGTCCGCCGCCACCGTTCGTCGTCGGTCTCCGCGGCCTGGCCGGGCAGGAGCACGCCCGCGACGTTGACCAGGATGTCGATCGGGCCCAGGTCCCGCTCGACGGCCGCGACCGTCTCCTCGACCGCGCGCGGGTCGCGCACGTCCAGCCGGTACGGCGTCGCGCCCTTGAGCTCCTCCGCCGCGGCGGCGTCCAGGCCGCCCGCGGACCC
>NZ_CDRNDK010000405.1:0-5676 GCF_977012225.1 Planomonospora algeriensis
GGCCGGCCGGTCCATCGACCACGGTGGCCAACACCGGTCCAGTACCTCTAGCGGCGCATCCGGTGGACGCGGCGCCGCCGGGCGCCGCTCCACCGATCGCCACCGCGGCGGCGCGGCTCCCCATGCCGGGGCCGCGCCGCCGACGTTCCCGCCCTGTCCTGCGGTCCGGTGCGCCCCGCGCGCCCGTTCTCCGGTCCGGAGCGCACCGCCCCTCTCGCCTGGAAGCGGGAGGCGATCACCGGATCGCGGCGCCACGCGGTGGTCTATGGTGGCGCGTAGCCCGCTCCGACCTGATTGGCCTGCCTTGCGATCGTCTTTCTCCACCCGGCTCGTCGAGATCGACCTGCTGCGGTTCGCGGCCGCCGCGTCCGTCCTGGCCTTCCACTTCGTGGAGATGAAGGCATGGGGTGAGGTCAGGTTCGAGGGACTGAGGAAGGTCAGCACCTTCGGGGTGTACGGCGTGCAGCTGTTCTTCATGATCAGCGGGTTCGTGATCCTGATGAGCGCGTGGGGGCGCACCCCGGGCGAGTTCGCCGTCTCACGGGTGGCCAGGCTCTACCCGGTCTACTGGCTCAGCGTGGGCGTGCTCGGAGCGCTGGCGCTGACCGGCGTGTACGGGCCCGGGCTCGAGCCCTGGGAGATCCTCGCCAACCTGACGATGGTGCAGCAGGGTCTCGGCGTCCCCGATCTGGGAGCGGTCTACTGGACGCTCTGGGCGGAGCTGCGCTTCTACCTCCTCGTCGGCGTGTTCGCCCTGGTGGGCATCACCTACCGGCGCTGCGTGATCTTCATGGCCGGCTGGCTGTTCCTGGCGCTCACCGCGACGGCGGCCAAGAGCGCGCTGCTGGAGTTCCTGTTCATGCCCTGGTGCGCGCCCTATTTCATCGCGGGGATGGCGCTCTACCTCATCCACCGGTCGGGTTCGTCGGCCGTCCCGTGGGCGTTCGTGGCCGTGTCGTGGGTGCTCGCCGTGGTGCGGGCGGTCACCCAGGGCGGGGCCAGGGTGCGGGAGTACCTCGGCGAGACAGCCGGGCCGTACCTCATCATCGGCGTGCTGACACTGGTCTTCGCCGTCATGGGGCTGGCGGCCACGGGACGCCTGTCCTGGCTGCGGCGCCGCCCCGGCCTGGTCGCGCTCGGCGCGCTCACCTACCCCCTCTACCTCCTGCACCTGCCCGTCGGCGCCCTGGTCATCGAGCCCCTCGGCGCCGCCCTGCCGAAATGGGCGGCGCTGGCCGCGGCCGCCCTCGCCGCGCTCCTGGTCGCCTACGGGGTGAGCCGCTGGCTGGAGCCGCCGGCGATGCGCGCCCTGCGCCGGGCACTGGCCTCCTCGCTCGACGCGATCCGCCGGCAGGACGGGCCCGCCGCCGGAGGGACGGCGGGACCCGCCGGGACGCCGTCCCCGACGATGGTGAACGTCCCGGTGCCTCTCCCGCCCGGGATTTCACATCCGTCACACAAGTGATATCCCTCCACAGGGAACCCAGCTGATCGATGCCCCGTCAAAGGGGCGTGTGTGAACATTCCGGACCGGTCGTCCGTTGACCGGCGAGTCGACCGGCGAGGGGTCCCGCGGGGCGGACCGGGGAAGCGGCCGCCTCGCCGAGCTGGACCTCCTGCGTTTCGTCGCCGGCCTGGCGGTGCTGGCCTTCCACTACTTCATCGCGTTCCGCTCGGTCTGGGGCGAGGTGCCCGCCGAGCTCTTCCCGGCGATCTCGACGGTCTCCGGGCTCGGCATCCTCGGCGTCGAGCTGTTCTTCATGATCAGCGGGTTCGTCATCCTGATGAGCATCTGGGGCCGGGGACTCGGCGCGTTCGCGCTCTCCCGCCTCGTGCGGCTCTACCCGGCCTACTGGGTCAGCGTCGGCGCCACCGCCGCGCTGTACGGCCTGACCGCCGCCAAGGCCCTGGACCCCAAGCTGAGCCTGGGGGAGTACCTGACGAACCTGACCATGCTCCAGCGCCTGTTCGAGGTCCAGGACGCCAACGGCGTCTACTGGTCGCTCTGGGTCGAGCTCCGCTTCTACCTGCTCATCTCCGTGCTGGTGGTCTTCGGGGCGACGCTGGGCCGCTGCCTGGTCTTCATGGGCGTCTGGCTGCTGGCGGCGGGGTACTTCGCCGGCAGTGAGGAGTACTGGGTCGAGCTGCTGGTGATGCCCAAGTACGCGGCCTACTTCGTCGGCGGCATGTCCTTCTACCTGATGACGAGGTACGGCCCCCGGCTGGTCCTGTGGTGCACGGCCGGGATCAGCGCCGGGCTGGCGGTCAGCGCGGCGCTGGACCGGGTGGCCGGGCGGGTCGAGCTGGTCGGCTACGCCGCCATGCCCGTCCCGGAGTGGGCCGTCGTCGCGACCGTGATCGCCTTCTACGTGCTCATGGCCATGGTGGCCCTGGGCTGGCTGGGGTGGCTGCGCTGGCGCGGCCTGGTCGTCCTGGGCGCGATCACCTACCCGCTCTACCTGTTCCACGCCACCGCGGCCGTCCTGATCGTCCCCGCGCTGCGCGACACGCTGCCGCCCTGGCTGACCGCCCTCATCACGGTCCTGGCCACGGTGGCCTTCTCCTACGCGGTCTACCGGGTGGCGGAGCGGCCCGTCCAGGAGTTCGTGAAGGCACGCCGCCGGCGCCGCGCCGCCGTCCCGGTCCCCGCCGAGCCCTCGCCGGAGGTCCCGCCGCTGGACCGAAAGGCCTCGGTGCCATAACTGTCCAAGCGCTGGGCATAGTGAAGGGTCTAGGCTCGGGGATATATACGGCGGACAAGACAGCCCCGGATGAACAGAGGGTGCGCATGACGGTACGGCGGGTGATGGGCATCGAGACCGAGTACGGCATCTCCGTGCCCGGACAGCCGGGGGCCAACGCGATGGTGACCTCCTCCCAGGTCGTCAACGCCTACCTGGCCGCCTCGGCGGCGCGGGCGCGGCGGGCGCGGTGGGACTTCGAGGAGGAGAACCCCCTGCGCGACGCGCGGGGCTTCGACCTCGCCAGGGAGGTGGCCGACGCGAGCCAGCTCACCGACGAGGACCTCGGCCTGGCCAACGTGATCCTCACCAACGGGGCGCGGCTGTACGTCGACCACGCCCATCCCGAATACTCCACGCCGGAGTGCACCAACCCCCGGGCCGCGGTGCTCTGGGACAAGGCGGGGGAGCGGGTCATGCACGACGCGGCCTTGCGCGCCTCGGCGATCCCGACCAACGCGCCGATCCAGCTCTACAAGAACAACACCGACAACAAGGGCGCCTCCTACGGCTGCCACGAGAACTACCTGATGCGGCGGGCCACGCCCTTCGCCGACATCGTCAGGCACCTGACGCCCTTCTTCGTCTCCCGGCAGGTGGTCACCGGCGCCGGCCGCGTCGGCATCGGCCAGGACTCGCGCGGCGAGGGCTTCCAGATCAGCCAGCGGGCCGACTTCTTCGAGGTCGAGGTCGGCCTGGAGACCACGCTCAAGCGGCCGATCATCAACACCCGCGACGAGCCGCACGCCGACCCGGAGAAGTACCGCCGCCTGCACGTCATCATCGGCGACGCGAACATGTCGGAGATCTCCACCTACCTGAAGCTGGGCTCCACCGCGCTGATCCTCGCCATGATCGAGGACGGCTACTTCACCCGCGACCTGGCCGTGGAGAACCCCGTCCAGGCGCTGCGCGCGGTCTCCCACGACCCCACGCTGAAGTACGAGATCAAGATGCGCGACGGCCGGAAGCTCACAGCGGTCCAGCTCCAGATGGAATACCTGGAGCTGGCCAGGAAGTACGCCGAGACCCGCAGCGGCAACGGCATGGACGAGCCCACCAAGGACGTCCTGGACCGCTGGGAGTCCGTGCTGACCCGCCTGGCCGAGGACCCGATGCAGCTGTCCGGGGAGCTCGACTGGGTCGCCAAGCTGGAGCTCCTGGAAGGCTACCGGACGCGTGACGGGCTGCCCTGGTCGCACCCGCGCCTGCAGCTCGTCGACCTGCAGTACTCCGACATCCGCCCGGACCGGGGCCTGTACAACCGCCTGGTCGCCCGCGGCCGGATGCGGCGCCTGGTGACCGAGGAGGAGGTGCAGCGCGCCGTCGAGGTGCCGCCCAGCGACACCCGCGCCTACTTCCGCGGCCGCTGCCTGAGCCAGTACAGCGAGGCGGTCGCCGCCGCCTCCTGGGACTCGGTCATCTTCGACATCCCCGGCCGTGAGTCCCTGCAGCGCGTCCCGACCCTGGAGCCGCTGCGCGGCACCAAGGCCCACGTGGGCGAGCTGTTCGACCGCTGCCGCACCGCCGCCGAGCTGGTCACCGCCCTCACCGGCGAGAAGTGAGGACCCGCGTCCGCGCCGGGGCCGCGAGGCCCCGGCGCGGTTCCGCGTACCCGGACGCGAGCGAGGCCATCGCGGAGGACCGTTCCCGCCGGACGGGGCGCGTGATCGTCCGAGATTGACGAGAGGGACGGTCCCGGGATACGTTCCGGGTGTTTTGTGGCGGCGTGAGGGAAATCCGGTGAGATTCCGGTGCGGTCGCGCCACTGTAACCGGCCCTGCGGGGACGGGAGCCAGATCACTCGGCCGCCACCGACCTACGAAAAGGGACGCGCAATCCCTGAAGGAGGTGCCCGTGAGCCAGATCTCGGCTCCGCACACCCAGACCATCCCCGGGCCCATCTCCTGGGCGGCCCTCACCCGCTGGCTGCTCGCCGTACCGGCGCTGCTGCTCCTGGCCTACCTGGTCGCCTTCGACCAGGGCGCGATCTCGCAGGCCGGGGACTACCTGCACGAGCTCATGCACGACGGGCGCCACCTGCTCGGCGTCCCGTGCCACTGAGCCAGAAGTGATCACTCGAATCGTCGTCCGGGGCATGCTCGCCGGGCTGCTCGCCGGACTGCTCGCGGCCGTCTTCGCCTATACCGTGGGCGAGCCGCGCATCGAACAGGCCATCGCGCTGGAGGCCGCCGCCTCCGGCGCTTCCGCCGAGGCCCCCGCGGCGCACTCCCACGACGCCTCCGCCGGGCACTCCCACGGGGAGGACGCCGGCGGGCACTCCCACGGGGAGGACGCCCTCGTCAGCAGGGGCGGGCAGCGGTTCGGGCTGTTCCTCGCCCTGGCCCTGTACGGCCTGGCGGTCGGCGGCCTGTTCGCCCTCGCCTACGCGGCCGTGCGCGGCCGGGCGGGACCCCGCTCGGAACCGGCGCTCGCGGTCGTCCTGGCGGCCGGCGCGTTCGCCGCGGTCGTCCTCGTCCCGTTCCTGAAGTATCCGGCCAACCCGCCCGCCGTCGGCGATCCCGGGACGATCGGCCAGCGCACCACGCTCTACCTGGTCGCCGTGGTCATCGGGATCCTCGCCATCGCCGCGGGCGCCGCCACCCACCGGTACGCCGCCCGCAGCGACCCCTGGCGGCGCTGGCTCGCGGCGGGCGCGGCGACGCTGCTCCCCGTGATCGCCGCCTGGATCCTGCTGCCCGGGACCGACGAGGTGCCCCCGGGATTCCCCGCCGATCTCTTGTGGGACTTCCGGATCGCCTCCCTGGGCACCCAGGCGGTCTTCTGGCTCGGCGTGGGCACCCTGTTCGCCCTCGCCTGCAGCCTCGGCCGCACCGGTGACGCCGTCGCGCGCCCGCGCACCCCGGTGTGACGGGCGGCCCGAAGGCGACCCGGCTGCTGCTGGTCTGCCACGCCTCGACACCGGCGACGGCGC
>NZ_CDRNDK010000406.1:0-5636 GCF_977012225.1 Planomonospora algeriensis
GACCTGTGGGCGCGGGAGCCGGTCCCGGAGGAGGCCCGCGCGCTCGGCCGCGAGCGTGCGGACCGGCACCGGGCCCGCTGGCTCGAGCGCAACGGCTGACCTCAGGACACCGGGACGGTCACAGGGCGGGCGGGTCGAAGTCGAAGTCGAGCCGCTCGCCCGCCCTCGCGACCTGGACGTCGGGGTGGCCCTCACCCAGCACCCGGCGGTAGCGGTCGAAGGTGTCCGCCTCCAGGGCGCCGGCCTCCTCTCCCGCGCCCGCGGCGCGCAGGTCCACCACCAGGTTGGCGGCCGAGGCCAGGGTCAGCGGGTGGTCCTCGCCGAGCAGGTCCCGCAGCCTGCTCAGGGTGTCCTCGCTGAGGCGCCTCGCCTCCTGCCCCTCCCCCAGGGCGGCCAGGTCGCTGGCCAGGTTGATGGCGCAGGTGAGGGAGTAGTGGTGGTCCCGGCCGAGCCGGCGGTCCAGGCCGTCGAGGGACGCGCGGTCGAGCCCGCCGGCTCCGTCGACGTCGCCGTTGACCCGCAGCAGCAGGGCGAGGTTCATGTCGCAGCCGTACCGGAAGGGGTGGTCCTCGCCGAAGACCCTCGGGTAGCGGCGCGCGGTGTCCTCCAGCAGCCTCAGGGCCTCCGCGGTCTCCCCCATGGTGCGCAGCGTGTTGGCCATGCACAGGGCGGTGGCCAGCGTGTCGGGGTGGTCGCGGCCGAAGATGCGCTCCACCCGCTCGAACGTCCGCTGGGCGATCTCGAACGCCTCCTCGACCAGTCCTGCCCGGCGCTTGGCGATGGACAGGTCCTTGGCCGTGCGCAGCGTCCAGGGGTGGTCGGCGCCCAGCTCCTGGATGCCGAACTCGTAGGCGTCCTCTCCGAGGTCGCACGCCTCGAGGTACTCGCCGCGCAGCCGTACGATGCGGGCCAGGCCGTTCCACGGGATGAGCTCCTCCACCTTGCTCGAGGTCGGCGACCGCCGCGTCTCCATGAACGCCTCCTGCTGCCGGTCGAAGGCGCTCTCGTAGTCGCCGACCAGCAGGTAGTCGACGGCGAGGTTGTTCAGCGCCCGCAGTGTCCGGGAGCTCTTCGGGCCGAACTTCTCCTGGTGCCGGTGCAGGGACTCCAGGTCGTGCTCGAGCGCGGCGGTGAAGTCGCCCCGCGTCCGGAAGTCTGCGCCGTGGCTGTTGGTGAGCAGCAGGGTCTCCTCGTGCTCGGGTCCGAGGGACGCCCTCATCCGCTGGAGGGTCGCCTGGTTGAGCCGGAAGGCCGCGGCGTAGTCGCCGAGCTCGCGCAGCACGATGCCCAGATGCCGCTGCGCGGAGAGCACCCACGGGTCGTCGTCTCCGCCGGTCCGCCACTCGCCCAGGAACCCCTGCGCGAGGTCGCGGGCCGACGGGTAGTCACCGGAGGAGTAGAGGTAGCGCACGGTGTCGAGGGCGAAGCGGCGCACGGCGGGATCGGCCGCCGTCTTCACCTGCGCGGGGGTCACGTGGCCGAGGAGTTCGGCGTAGAGGGGCCAGTTCTCGGTGTCGTCGGGACGGTCGGGCGCGGCGGCCGCGAGCAGGAGGTGCACCTCCTCCCGGAACCCCCGCTGGTTCTCCTCCCCCACGTCCTCGCGCAGGAGCGCCTGGACCAGGCGGTGCACCTGGATGGTCCGGCTGCCCGAGTCGATGCGCACGAGCGCGTAGCGGCCCAGCTCCCTGATCGCCTTGCTCAACATGATCGGGTTGGCCAGGAGCCCGCCCAGGCGCGACCGGGCCGTCTTCTCCTCGTCCAGCCTGCCGAAGACGTCACGGGGGATGGGCTCGGGCCCGAAGAAGGCGCAGCAGCGCAGCAGTTCCACCGCCTCGGGCAGCTTCGTCTCGAGCTGGGACACCGACAGCGCCCAGGCCGCGGTCATGGACAGCGGGTAGTCGGACGGCTTGTTCGCGTCGAGCAGCTGGGCCGTCTGCTCCTGCAGCAGCCGGAGGTACTCGGAGACCGCCATGCCCGTCTCGGCGTGCAGAGCGCCCGCCTGCTCCAGCGCCAGCGGCAGGTCGCCCAGCTCGTCCGCCAGCCGGTCGGCGTCCTCGGCGCTCATGCCCCGGGGCACCCTCTTGCGCAGGAAGTCGACGCTCTCCGCCCTGCTGAAGACGTCGACGGGGATGGTGTCGACGACCCCCTGCCAGGCGTGGTTCCGCGAGGTGATCAGGACGTGCCCCGGGCCGCGCGGGACGATGTCGTTGATGTCCTCCGGCTGCTCGGCGTTGTCGAAGACGAGCAGCCAGCGGGAGTACGGCTCGCCGCGCCGCAGCGCGTCCAGCACGGCGGTGGAGGCGTCCTCGATGCCCGTGGCGCTGGACGGGGGGAGCCCCAGGTGGGGTGCGAGGGCGGCCAGCGAGGAGCGCACCAGCATCGGCTGGTCCGCCGGGATCCACCAGATCAGGTCGTACTCGTGCCGGTAGCGGTAGGCGTACTCGATCGCGACGTGGGTCTTGCCGACGCCGCCGAATCCGTGCAGGGCGTGCGGCACCACCGCGGTCACCTGCGCGGTGATCCCGCTGTGCAGTTTTTCGAGGAGCTCATCGCGGCCGGTGAAATTCTTGTTCTTTTGTGGCACTTTGCCCCATACCTGAGGCTGGCGTCCCACTACTCCATGAACATCCGAACCTTGCGAAACCGACATCCGACAGCCTCCACTCGACCGGCCTGACAGCAGCGTAGAGATTCGAACGGCATATGTGCAGGCGCAAAGAGGGCAGCCTCTCGTGGCCGCCGGATCGGTCCGGGCCATTCGAACCCGCCCTTCGGCGCGCCGTACCGGAGACATCTTTAGCGCACCATGCCGGAAGCAGTCCCCGGCCGGGTGAGAAGTGGTCGCCGGACATGCGAGGATGACAGCGAGTGTGACGCGTGAAGACGTCTGAGGCGCGTCCGATCGTCCTGGTCGAGGGAGTCCGAATGGCCGAAGAAGCCGCCGCCGCCACCGCCACCGCCACCGGCATGGAGAACGGGCTGATCGATGTCAACGGGCTCGATCTCCGCGACCTCGACCTCATAGACGGTTCCGTTCTGGGCGAGGCGCTGCGCCGGCTCACCGAAGGCGATGCCGCCGGCCCGGTGGCGGGATTCTCCGCGGGCATCTGACATTCCTTGACTTCGGCGCCGCCCCTGTGGGACATAAAGTGTCACAGGGGGTCCTTTCCCGGCACTCAGGGTGGCGCAGTGGACGATGCGGACTGGCAACGGCTGATAAACCAGCTCCGCAGGGGTGATTGCACGCCCTTTCTCGGCGCCGGCGCCTGCCGTACGCTTCCCACCGGCACCGCGCTGAGCCGCGAATACGCCGCCCGTTACGGCTACCCTTTCGCCGACGCCCACAATCTCGCCCGCGTGATGCAGTACGTCGAGGCGGTGGTGCGCGATCCGGTGGACCTCAAGGACGAGGTCTGCCGGCTCCTCCAGTCGCACGGGCGGCCGCCCCCCGGCGACCCCGCGGATCCGCACGCGCTGCTGGCCGGTTTCCCGCTCAAGGTGTTCCTCACCACCAACTACGACAACTTCCTCCATGAGGCGCTGCGGGCCTCGGGCAAGGAGCCGCACAGCACGGTCTCCCCCTGGTGGGACGCCGCCCCGGCGGACGTCCCCGTGCTGCCGGAGCCCACGGCCGAGCGGCCCCTCGTCTACCACCTGCACGGGACCTGGTCGCGCCCCGCCTCGCTGGTGCTGACCGAGGCCGACTACCTGGCCTATCTCGTGAACATGGTGGACGCCTCCGCGGGCGACGGCCGGCATCCGCTCCCCACGCCCGTCCTGGAGGCGATGACCCACCGGCCGCTGCTGTTCATCGGCTACAGCCTGCAGGACTGGACGTTCCGGGTGCTCTTCCACGGCCTGGCCCGCAGCACCCCGCGCAGCAACAAGCGCCGGCACGTGAGCGTCCAGCTGATGCCCGAGGTCAGCGACTCCGCGGGCGACGCGGTGGACAAGGCCAAGCGCTACCTCGTCCACTACCTCAACGGCTGGAACATCTCGATCTTCCTCGGCACCGCGGCGGAGTTCTGCGAGGAGCTCCGCCGGAGAATGGGGTGAGCGCCATGAAGGCCGCGCCAGGCGCGGACGGCGGAGCGGCCGGGCCGTACGTGGGCCTGCGTCCCTACCGCGAGACCGAGCACGACCTGTTCTTCGGCCGTGAGCGGGAGGCCCGCGAGATCGCCACCATCTGGCAGGCGACCGGGCTCACCGTGCTGTACGGCACGTCCGGGGTGGGCAAGACCTCCCTGCTGCACGCCGGAGTGCTGCCCCGCATCGAGGCCGAGCGCGCCGACGTGCTGCCCATCGCGCGCGTCTCCCCGCGCGGGATCGCCGCGCCGTCCCGCGGGCCGGGCCGGCCTGCACGTCCTGGCGCTGCTGGCGGCCTGGGCGCCGGACGAGCCGCCGTCGGCGCTCGCCGGGATGACGGTCGCGGAGTTCCTGGCGCGGCGCCCGGAACGGCGCGACCGGTACGGTGACCCGGTGCCGGTGCTGGTCGCCGTCGACCAGGCCGAGGAGCTGTTCAGCGGCCCCGTCCACCAGGAGCCCGCCGGGCGGAGCTGCTGGCCCAGCTCGCGCAGGCGGTGGAGGAGCACGACGGGCTCCACCTGCTGCTGTCGCTGCGCGAGGAGCACCTGGCCGCCGTCCTGCCCCACGAGCGCCCGCTCGGCCGCGGTTCGCGGGCCCGGTTCCACCTGCCGCCGCTCGCCCGCGCCACCGCGCTCGACGCGGTGGTCAGGCCGCTGGAGGGCACCGGCCGCCGCTTCGCCCCCGGCGCCGCGGAGCTGCTCGTCGACGACCTGCGCACCGTCGAGGTCTCCGACGCCGAGGGCCGGACGGCCACCCTGGCGCTGGAGTCGGTCGAACCGGTCCAGCTCCAGGTCGTCTGCTCCGCGCTGTGGGAGTCGCTGCCCCGGGACCTCACCGAGATCACCGTGGAGCACGTGCGCCTGCACGCCGACGTCGACCGGTTCCTGACCGGTTTCTGCCGGCGCGCGCTCGCCCGGGTCGCGGCCGAGCACGGCGTGCCGGCCACGGAGATCCAGTTCTGGCTGCGCAACGCCTTCATCACCGAGCACGGCACCCGCAACACGGTCTACGAAGGGCTCCACGAGACGGCGGGCATGCCGAACGCCGTGGCCAGGGCCCTGGAGGACCAGCACCTCCTCAAGGGGGAGCACCGGCTCGGCATCCGCTGGTACGAGCTGCAGCACGACCGGCTGATCACCACCGTGCGCCGGTCGGAGCGGCCCGCCACCTACCTGGCGGACGCGCGGGCCGCGCTGGCCGGGCGGCACTGGGAGACGGCGTGCCGCCTCGCCGACGAGGCGCTGCGCGCCTCGGAGTTCGGCGAGGCATGGGTGCGCGCCGAGGCCCAGGAGATCCTGGGGGCGGCCGAGGCGGCGCGCGGGGAGACGGAGAGCGCCAGGCGCCGCTTCGAGGAGGCGGCGGAGACCTTCGCCAGCCTCCAGCAGTTCGACGGGGTGGCCCGGGTGCTGACCGAGAGCGGGCGGCTCCGGCTGGCCGACGGCGACCACGCCGGGGCCGTGGAGCTGTTCAAGGGAGCCCTCAGCTGGGCGCCCAACGACCTGCCCGCCCGGCTGGCCCTCGGGCAGGCCCTGTGGCACGCGGGGCAGCCG